>NZ_JAYGID010000024.1:0-134295 GCF_034931685.1 Synechococcus sp. CCY9202 | reverse complement strand
GGCCTCAACCAATGTCTTGCAGAGAGGCCAACGATGCCGAAATCGGGCAGTTTGCGGCTCTGATAGCCGCCGATCCGACTTTTTGAGCCGGAAATCCACTGATGCCTGTGGAAAACTGGCTCGTGGGCTCGTTTTTCAGCAAACTCTTAGACAGGGCCTCTGTCCCCGGCTCCTAGCCCCAGCCATGCTCCGCCAACCAGCTGGCGCTGAGATCCTGCGCCGACGCTGCAGCGGCTGGTCTGCCCCCCGCCAGCAGGAGCCGCTCGGTGTACTTGGCCAGCAGATCCGCCTCCAGGTTGACCCGGTCGCCGAGCCGCCGCTCCGCCAGGGTGGTGGATGCCCAGGTGTGAGGGATCACGGCGATCCAGAAGCGGTCACCGCCGGGATCGCAGCCCGCCACCGTGAGGCTGATGCCATCAACGGCCACGCTGGCCTTCTCACAGATATAGCGGCCGTAGGCCGGGTCGTCCCAGGCCAGTTCCAGGCGCCAGGAGGCGGGTTCGCGGCTGATGCCCCGCACCCGCCCACCGCCATCGACATGACCGCTGACCAGGTGGCCGCCGAGGCGATCGGCCAGGCGCAGGGCCGGTTCGAGGTTGACGTGGGCCTGTTGGTCGGCCTTGGCGGCCAGGCCGGTTCGTGCCAGGGTCTCCGCACTGACATCGGCGCGGAATCCATCGGCGAACAGTTCGGCCGCGGTCAGGCACACCCCATCCACGGCGATGCTGTCGCCGAGGGCCACCGACCCCAGCGGCGCGCCGGCCTGCATCAGCCAGCTCACCCGCACTCCCTGGGGGCAGCGCTGCAGCCGACCCACGGCCTGGACCAGTCCGGTGAACATCGCCGCTCCGGTTCTGCTGGCCATAATCACCCAGGCAGAGGATCCTCCCAGGAGAAGCATCCGCATGGTGGAGATGCGCATCGCCGGGATCGCCCTGGATGCGGCCAGTCGGAGCCCGATCGTGCTGTTGCGCGATCCCTCCGGCCGCCGCCAGGTGCCGATCTGGATCGATCAGGCCCAGGCCCAGAACATCATGGCGGGCCTCAACCAGCAGCGTCCTCCCCGTCCGCTCAGCCACGACCTGATGGCCAACCTGATGGCGGTGGCTGGCCTCAGCCTGGAGCGGGTGATCATCCACACCATCGAAGACAACACCTTCCGGGCCGTGCTCAAGCTGCAGGACAGCGAGGGCGAGGCCAGCGAGCTCGATGCCCGTCCGAGCGACGCCATCGCCCTGGCCCTGCGCACCGGCAGCGGCATCTGGATGCTGGAGGAAGTGGTGGCCGACGCCTCGATTCCGGTCGATGCCGAAGCCGACGCCGAAGACCAGGAGGACTTCCGCCGCTTCCTGGAAACCACCAGCCCGGCCGAACTGGTGCGGCAGCGCCGCCGCGCCCAGCCCGACCTCCCCAATGGCCAACAGCTTGGGGAGGGTGGAGGGTCGAACGATGACGACACCACAGATCCCGGCGGATCCGGTGCCCCCTCTGCCGGCTGACACCGCTGACCGGTCCCTGGAGTCCGGTGGAAGCAGCCTGCGGCCCTTCGGGCGGGCGCGGCCGGTGTCGCCCTTCACCCTGGGCACGATGCGGGCCCTGGACAGCCCCGCCCAGATGGAGGCGGTGCTGCTGGCGGCCGTGGCGGCCGGCATCAATCACATCGAAACCGCCCCGGCCTACGGGCCGGCGGAAACCTTCCTGGGCCAGGCCCTGGCCGCCCTGGAACGACGTGACCGCCAGGCTCGCGCCCACCTGGTGCTCACCAGCAAGCTGCTGCCCGGCCCCGACCTGTCGACGGCCCAGGCCCAGCTGCGCGCCTGCCTGAAGCGGCTCGGGGTCGCCCGGCTCGACAACCTGGCCGTGCATGGCCTCAACACCGCCGACCACCTGGACTGGGCCTTGCGAGGGCCTGGGGCCGAGCTGCTCGCCTGGGCCGAGGGGGAAGGGCTGGCGGTCCAGGTGGGCTTCTCCAGCCACGGCAGCAACGATCTGATCGCCGCGGCCCTGGAGTCGGGCCGTTTCGGCTTCTGCTGCCTGCATCTGCACCTGTTCGATCCGCAGCGGTTGCCGCTGGCCCGCGCCGCCCTGGAGGCCGGGCTGGGTGTGCTGGCGATCTCCCCAGCCGACAAGGGCGGCCGCCTCTACGACCCGCCGCCCGAACTGCTGGCCGATTGCGCGCCGTTCCAGCCGCTCGAACTGGCCTATCGCGTCCTGCTTGAGCAGGGGATCTCCACCCTGAGCCTGGGGGCTTCCCAGCCCGGGGATCTGGCCTGGGCCCGCCGCCTGACGGCCGCCGCAGGCCCGCGAGGCCAGCTCAGCCCAGATGAGGTCGAGCCAGGGCCCGAACCAGCGCCAGATCCAGGCCCAGGTTCAGGTTCAGGTCCAGGTTCAGGCCCCACTGCGGTGGATCTGGCTGTGGAGCGGCTGCGGGCTTCAGCGGCCCAGCGGCTGGGCGAGGAGCGGTGCGGCCAGTGCCGGGCTTGTCTGCCCTGCCCCAGCGCCGTGCCGATCCCGGAACTGCTGCGGCTGCGCAACCTGGCGGTGGGGCACGGCATGGTCGCCCATGCCAGCGAGCGCTACAACCTGATCGGCCGGGCCGGCCACTGGTGGGAAACCCTCAACGCCGAGGCCTGCCGCCAGTGCGGCGCCTGCCTGCCGCGCTGCCCCCACGGCCTGCCGATTCCCGATCTGCTGGCGGATACGCATCGCCGCCTGGCGGCGGCACCGCGGCGACGCCTCTGGGGTTGAAGATCCCCTGAGTCCGGGTGCTGCATCAGGCTGCTGCCTCGCAGGGTTTCGCGGGGTTGCTTTCAAGGGCTTCAGGGGCTTCCTCTGTCCGAGGCCTCCCGACTTAGGGGGCTGACGCGTCCCAGAGGTTCTGGAGCATCAGCCTCTGGCGGACATCCAGGGGCGGCAAGGACCAGCAGCGGCGCAGCAGCTCCGGCCGAGGCAACAGCAGCTCAGCGGTCGGGCGCGGCAGCTTGGCCAGCAGGGGCTCCAGGGCCGCTCGGGGCAGTGGAGGCACCCAGCCGGCGATGAGCAGGCTCTGCAGCAGGGGCGGCTCGAGAATCGCCGCCAGCCATTCCAGTGGCGGCGCCACCGGATGGCCGGCAGGGCGCAGCAGCAGGTTCCAGGCCAGGGGCGCGCCGCTGGCCGGCAGCAGGATCCGCAGCCGTGGATCGCGGCGCAGCAGGGGAATCAGCCGCTGGGCGGGCAGCACCGCCGCCTCGGCATCCCCCGCCAGCAGCAGGTTGAGGCCGTCGCGGTCGTCGTGGGCGAGAGCCTGACGACGCAGCTCCCGCAGGCGATCCAGATCCACGGCGATGGCCTCCGGCCCGCCTGCCGCCAGTTGCATCACCAGCCGCGGGCTGGAGGGGAGCACCAGCTTGCCCCGCAGGGTGGGATCGAACAGCAGCGACCAGCCCTCGCGGCTGCGGGCCGCCAGATCGGGCCGGCTGCGCAGCACCAGCACCCAGGGGGTGAAGGCCCAGGGATAGGCCAGGGCCGGTGCCCCTTCCGCCTGGAACAGGCGACTCACGAGGGCCGCTTCCGGTGTGAGCCGGGCCAGCAGGGCTGGAGCCGCCAGGGGCTGCCAGCGGGAGGGGGGCAGGCTGGTGGCCCAGCCATCGGTCAGCTGCACCAGGGCCGCCTTGGAAAGGGCGGCGAGCACGGCGGCGGGATCCTCCAGAAGATGCGAGCGCCAGGGGTCCTGCAGGTGTTTCAACCAGGCGGCGGGCAGCTCGCCGCGGCCGGACAGGAGCAGCGGTCCATCACCCCGCTGGCAGGAGGCCAGCAGCGGTGCCAGAAGCGAGACCGCTGCCAGGGTGCGGGCCCCCCGGCCGGCTCCCTGAAGCACCTGGCGCCGGCTCCAGCCGGAGGCCGACGAGGAAGCCCGTGCAGCCGGGGTTGGTTCTGCTGCGTTGCCCATTCCGGCGACCCTAGAGGCGCCCCTCCTCCAGAAGAAGGCCACAGGCCTGGTCGCAGGCGGCCGCCAGATCCTCCAGATGGCCGCCGCTCAGCGACCAGAGCATGGCCAGGCCGCCGGCCCCCACCCCTTCCTTGACGTAGCCGTGCTCGTAGTCCTGCAGGGCGCGCTGGTGGCAATTGTGGAACCGCAGCTCTGAGGCGAAGGCCAGGGGTTGCACCTGCCACCGCGCCCCGATGCGGTTCAGAAGCTCCTGCAGATCGCTGTCTGCCTCCGCTGCCACCCAGGCGGTGGTGCCCAGAGCCACCCGGCCCACCAGGCGGCTGCGCTGATCGGCCGGTGTGAGCGCCAGGGCGATGGCCAGCACTGCCGCCATCTGGCTGCCTCCGGCCAGCAGCACCGGAGGATGGGCTGGATGGGATGGGGATACCTCGCCCAGGCCCTGCCCCACCTGCCCCACGTCCTCCAGCTGCCCCAGCAGCAGGCCCGCCGCCAGCGGCTGCATTGGATCCCCCACCGCAGCCAGAACGCTCACCGGATCGCTCGGCCCTTGCCCCAGTCCGGCTCGGGACAGTCCCTGGGCGACCAGATGTGTCTTGAGCGCATGGGCAGGCTGGTGCAGGCTGCCGCTCACCAGGCCTTCAGCGGCCACCCCAAGCCCCGTCAGCACCGCCTGGGCCGTGGTGGTGCCGCCAGGCACGCATTCGGCGATCACCAGTGGCCGGCTCCCCAGCCGTCGGCCCCAGCTCCGGCCCAGCTCCAGCAGCTGCTCCACGCGCCCCCGGTCCATGGCGCGGCCGCTGCTCAGGCAGGCCGCCGGGCCGCAGGCCCCTGGCAGACGCACATGCGGAACCGCCGGCCTCACCGGACAGCCCAGGTCGACCACCAGCGGGTCCATGCCCAGCGTCTGCAGCACCACATGGCCGATCAGGGCCGGACTGACGCCGGCCGGCAGCGGCGGCAGGGCATGGGGACGGTGTGCGGCGGGGCCGAGCCGCAGCAGCTCTGCATCCGCCGCGGCTGTGCTTCGCCGGGAGGCGGGAGTGGCACCGGCGGCGGAGATACCCGGCACTGCTGCCGTCTCGGTGGCGGCCAGCAGCAGCAGCACCTCGGTGGCCCGGCAGTTCACCGAGAACCGCTCCAGCCAGCCCTGGGCAACGCCGGGCTCGCCCGCCAGGCGACGGATCACAGCGGATCGAGGGCCACCAGGGCCCGCAGGGCCTCAGGGGGTTCGCCGATCGGCGACTGCAGCCGTGGAAAGATCCAGTAGGCCACCGCATGCAGGGCCAGAACCACGATCACGTTCTGGATCAGCACCAGCAGGAGGGCGGCCAGCTGGACCTGCAGCAGCTCGAAGCCCGCCCCCATGCCCAGGAGGCCGCCGATTCGCTCCAACAGGCCGGCGGCGGCGGTGGTGATCACGACCCAGAGGTTTTCCCCCACCAGCACCGAGAGCACCACCACGCGCACCAGGAAGCCGGCCGCGCCGATCAACGCACCCACCGACCAGGTGAGCCACCAGCTGGCCTGGCGCCGCCAGCCCCAGCCCAGCCAGAGGGCCAGCAGGCCATAGGGAAACAGCACCAGGGGGCCCCGGATCGGGCCCATCAGGGCCACCAGCAGCAACGCCGTGACCACCACGCCCTCGCTGGCGCAACGCCAACCATGGCGAAGCTGCAGCAGGGCCAGCGGCAGGGGCAGGGCGAGGCGGAAGAGGGGACTGCCTACCGGCAGGTAATACAGCGCCATCCACAGCAGCGCCGTGGCGGCGGCCAGGTAGGCGGTCTCCATCAGCTGGCGGGCCTGGCGCTGGCTGAGGGGCGGGTTGCTGCGCACGGGGAGACGGCTCAACGGGCTGCTGCGGACGAGGGGCTCATCGGGGGGCGGGCGCCGGGGTGCTGATCGGAGCGGCGGGGGCACTGGCTGGGGCGGCTGCCGGCACCCGCTCGATGCTCTCCACCTCAAACGAGAGACCGGCGGCGCGCAGGGCCTGCGTCAGGGCCTCGGCCGGCGCGGCGGGATCGGCCTGGGGCAGCTGGATCGTGACCCGGTAGGGAGCTGGGGTGGAAGGTCGCACTTCACTGGGTCCCTTGCCGGCTGGCTTGCTGCCGGCTCCGCCGGCAGCGGCGGTTCCAGCCGATGGATCGGCTGGGGCAGAGGTCGTCTTGGACGGGTCAGTCCTGGCTGGGCCTGGGGTCGGTGGTGCCGTTTTGCCCTGGCCTGCCTTTGTCTGGTCAGCCGGCACAGGAGTGGTCAGCACCGGTGTTTCCGGCGTGGTGCCGGCAGTGCTGGAGGCGGCGGCGGGAGTCCCTGTCCCGGCTGGATCGGTGTTGCCGACACCGGGGAAGCTGCCTGCCAGGCGAGCCCCGAGGGGGGAGCCGCTGCAGCCGCCGGCCAGCAACGCCAGCAGGCCTGCCGCCAGCAGAGGCCGGAGGGGGCCGTGAGCGGGAGTGCTCAACTGCCGGCCGCCTTGATCACTCGCACGGCACTGGCCCGCAGGCGACCGGTCTTGGTGGTGGCGGGGGGCTTTTTCGCCGCTGGTTTGGCTGCGGAGGTGCCGCTGGCTGCATTCTTGGGGGTTCCGGTTTTGGAAGCGGTGCCTGTCTTGCCGACACCGGTCTTGGCCGCAGTTGCTTTCGAGGAAGCGGTCTTGCGGCCCTTGCCCTTGCCGCTGGCCGCCTTGGCCCCCAGCAGCTCCACGGCCTGCTCCAGGGTGATCGTCTCGGCGGTGATGCCTTCCGGCAGGGAGGCATTCACCTTGCCCTGCTTCACATAGAGGCCATAGGGCCCATCGAACACCTGGATGGCCTCCTCGGCGCCCTCGGGCGTGCCCAGATCCTTGAGCGCCGTGCGGCCACCGCGGCCGCGCTTGGGCATGGCCAGCAGCTCCAGGGCCCGCTCCAGACCCACGGTGAGCACATCGTCTTCGGCCTTGAGGGAGCGGTAGTCCTTTTCCCCCTTGCCCTTGTCGTGCACCACGTACGGACCGAAGCGTCCCAGACCCGCCTGCACCTTGCCGCCATCGGGATGCTCTCCCAGCAGCCGCGGTAACCGCAGCAGGCCCAGGGCATCGGCGAGGCTGAGCTCCTCAGGCTTGACACCCTTGGGCAGGGAGGCCCGTTTGGGCTTGGGGTTCTCGTCGCTGACCTGGCCCTTCTGCACATAGGGGCCGTACTGGCCGAACAGCAGATAGACCGCTTCTCCGGTTTCAGGATCCTCCCCGAGGGATTCGGGCCCCTCAGCCTTCTGCTTGAGGATCAGCTCGGCCTTTTCCGCATCGAGATCACCGGGGGTGATCTCCTGGGGCAGGGTTGCCTTGAGCAGCTCTTCGCTGCCGTCTTCGCTGACGCGCTTGGTTTCGAGGTAGGCGCCGAAGCGGCCGATCCTCACCACGCAGGGCAGGCCCTCCAGCTCCACCGTGCGCGAGACGCCGGGGTCGATGTCCCCCTCCCTCTGCTGCACCTGGGTTTCGAGGCCGGTTTCGCCCTTGTAGAAAGCCTCGAGATACGGCAGCCAGGACACCTTGCCGTGGGAGATCTCATCGAGGGTGTTCTCCATGCGGGCGGTGAAACTCGTGTCCACCAGATCCGGAAAGTGCTCCTCCAGGAGTCCGGTCACGGCGAAGGCGGTGAAACTGGGAATCAGGGCGTTGCCCTGCTGAGTGGCATAGCCCCGGTCCACGATCGTGCCGATGATCGAGGCGTAGGTGGAGGGTCGACCGATGCCCTCCTTCTCAAGCATCTTCACCAGGGCCGCTTCGCTGTAGCGGGCGGGGGGCTGGGTCTGGTGGCCGAGGGCCTCCACGGCCTTGCAGGACGGGCTGTCCCCCACCGCCAGGGCGGGTAGCAGCACTTCCTGGCCCTCCAGGGCGGCATCGGGATCGTCGGATCCCTCCACGTAGGCCCGGAAGAATCCGGCGAAGTCGATCCGCTTGCCACCGGCGCGGAAGTTGGCGGTGCCGAGGCTGCCGCCGGCCGCCACCTCCAGTTCCACGCTCAGCATCGTCAGGCGGGCATCGGCCATCTGGCTGGCCACCGTGCGTTTCCAGATCAGCTCGTAGAGAGCCAGATCGCGGCCGTCCAGGCCGGTGTCGCTGGGGGTGCGGAATCGTTCGCCGGCAGGCCGGATCGCCTCGTGGGCCTCCTGGGCGTTGCGGGCCTTGGTGCTGAACTGCCGCGGTGCCGGGCTGAGGTAGTCCTTGCCATATTTCTCGCTGACGCAGCTGCGGGCGGCGGTGATGGCCTGATCACTGAGGTGCACCGAGTCGGTGCGCATGTAGGTGATGAAGCCCCGTTCGTAGAGGCCCTGGGCGGCGCGCATGGTCTCGCGGGCCGACAACCGCAGCTTGCGGTTCGCTTCCTGCTGCAGGGTGCTGGTGGTGAAGGGGGGCACGGGTCTGCGCACCGTGGGTTTCTCCTCCACCGTCTTCACCTTCCAGGTGGCGGCCTGCACGGCGTCCTGGAGCTGGCGGGCTTCGTCCTCGGCCAGCAGCTTCACGGTGCTGCCAGCCTTGATCGCACCGGTGGTTTCGTCGAAGTCACTGCCGCCGGCGATCCTTTCGCCGCGCAGATGGGTGAGTTTGGCCTCGAAGCCACTGCCGGCCTGTTCCAGAGCGGCCTTGAGGTCCCAGTAGCTGCCACTGCGGAAGGCCCGCCGCGCTCGCTCGCGTTGCACCAGGAGGCGCACCGCAACCGACTGAACGCGTCCGGCCGACAGGCCCCAGGCCACCTTCTTCCACAGGAGGGGGGAGAGGGTGTAACCGACCAGCCGATCCAGGATGCGCCGCGTTTCCTGGGCGTGCACCAGCTCCATGTCGAGCTCGCGGGTCTGGTCGAGGGCCCGGCCGATCGCCTCCTTGGTGATCTCGTGGAACACCATCCTCTTGACCGGCACCTTGGGGCCGAGCAGCTGCAGCAGATGCCAGCTGATGCTCTCGCCTTCCCGGTCTTCGTCGGTGGCCAGCAGCAACTGATCGGCGCCCTTGAGGGCCTCCTTGAGCTCCTTCACCACCTTTTTCTTGTCCTTCGGCACCACGTAGAGCGGTTCGAAGGCATTGGCCGTGTTGACCCCCAGATTGGCCCACTTCTCGCCCTTGTGGGCCGCCGGGATCTCGCTGGCGTTGTTGGGCAGGTCACGCACGTGACCCATCGAGGCCTCCACCCGGAAGTCCTTGGGCAGGAAGCCACGGATCGTGCGGGCCTTGGTGGGGCTCTCGACGATGACCAGGGTGTGGGCCACAGAGACGCGACGGACCGGTTCCCTCTTTATCGCATCGACCAGCCGGTTGCCGTGTGTCGCTTTCTCGCCCCCCTGTCAGGAAGCCTCGGACAGGGTGCCGTGGCTACCAGGCGGCGCGGCTACAGTCCGCAGCACCGGATCCCTCCCTCGTCAGCTGCCGCGATGTTTCTGCCCGGTGTTCTTCCTCCCGCCGTGGCGGACAGTGCCTCGACGGCTGCGTTCTCCCCTGGGCTGAGCCTGCAGCTCCATGCCGGGGCGATCGCGCCGGAAGCGGCTGTGTTGATTGCCCTGCTGGCCTGTCTTCTGGTGGACCTGGCAGGCGAAAAAGCTGCGAGCCGTTGGGTCCCCCCTCTCTGTTACGCAGGTCTCGGCACGTCGCTGGTGCTGCTGGCCCTGCAATGGAATGGTCCGCAGGAGCCTGCGTTCCTCGGATCTTTCCTTGCCGACAACCTAGCGATCGCGTTCCGCGCTGTGGTGGCAGCCTCCACCCTCTTGTCCCTGCTGCTGAGCTGGCGCTACGTGGAACAGAGCGGCACGCCGGTGGGCGAGTACGCCGCCATCCTGCTGGCCGCAACCCTCGGGGCGATGTTCCTGTGTGGCGCCACGGATCTGGTCAGCATCTTCATCTCGCTGGAAACCCTGTCGGTCTCCAGTTATCTGCTGTCGGGCTACATGAAGCGTGACGCCCGCAGTTCCGAAGCAGCGCTGAAATATCTCCTGGTCGGTTCAGCGGCGGCGGCCGTGTTTCTCTACGGCGCCTCGCTTCTTTACGGCCTGACCGGTGGTGGCACCACCCTCACCGATGTGGCGGCCGCACTGCAGACGAGTGCCTCTCCGGTCACAGCCCTGGCCCTCGTGTTCGTTCTGGCCACGGTGGCCTTCAAGATCGCCGCCGTGCCGTTCCACCAGTGGACACCGGACGTGTACGAAGGATCCCCGACTCCGGTCGTGGCCTTTCTCTCGGTGGGCTCCAAGGCTGCGGGTTTTGCCCTGGCTCTGCGGTTACTGGTGGGTTGTTTCGAGAGCTTCGATGCCCAGTGGAAGCTTCTCTTCACTGTGCTTGCCGTGCTGAGCATGGTGCTCGGCAATGTGGTGGCTCTGGCCCAGACCTCCATGAAGCGGATGCTGGCCTACAGCTCGATCGGACAGGCCGGTTTTGTGATGATCGGTCTGGTCTGCGGCACCGAAGACGGCTTCGCGGCGATGGTGCTCTATATGGCGGCCTATTTGTTCATGAACCTGGGCGCCTTCGCCTGCATCATCCTCTTCTCGTTGCGTACGGGCAGTGATCGAATTGCCGATTACGCGGGTCTGTATCAGAAGGATCCTCTGATCACTCTCGGCCTCAGCCTCTGTCTGCTGTCGCTGGGCGGCATCCCGCCGATGCTCGGCTTCTTCGGCAAGATCTACCTCTTCTTCGCCGGCTGGGCCGACCACCAGTACCTCCTGGTGGTGGTGGGTCTGGTCACCTCCGTGGTGTCGATTTACTACTACATCTCCGTGATCAAGATGATGGTGGTCAAGGAGCCCCAGGAAGCTTCCGATGTGGTGAAGGCTTATCCAGAGATCAGCTGGAATCTCGCCGGTCTCCAACCGCTCCGTGCCGCCCTGATCACCTGCCTTCTGGCTACCGCCGTGGGCGGTGTGCTCTCCAATCCGCTGTTCACCTGGGCCAACAGCACCGTGGCGGGCACCCCTATTCTCATGCGCGCGATCGGTTGACGGTGGCATCGGAATCTGGCGTCGGCGACCCCGTTGCCTGCCTCGATCATGTGAGCAAGATCTACGGGGTCGGTGACCAGGAGGTCCGTGCCCTCGACGACCTCAGCCTCACCGTCAACCGGGGCGATTACCTGGCGGTGATGGGAGCCTCCGGATCCGGGAAAAGCACGGCCATGAACATTATTGGCTGCCTCGACCGCCCCAGCGGCGGCAGTTACCGCCTCAATGGCACGCCGGTGGAGCGGCTCGACGACGACCAGCTGGCCGATCTACGCAACCGCGAGCTCGGCTTTGTGTTTCAGCAGTTCCACCTGCTGCCCAACCTCAGCGCCCTCGACAACGTCGTACTGCCAATGGTGTACGCGGGAATTCCAACGGCGGAGCGGAGTGAGCGTGCCCGCCATGCCCTGGAGCAGGTGGGACTGGCCACACGGATGAACAACAGGCCCAACCAGCTCTCGGGTGGTCAGCAGCAGCGGGTCGCGATTGCGCGGGCGATCATCAACCAACCGGCCCTGCTCCTGGCCGATGAACCCACCGGGGCGCTCGATTCCCACACCACTGCTGAAGTGCTCGACATCTTCGATGACCTGCATCGCAACGGCATGACCGTCGTGATGGTGACCCACGAGGACGATGTGGCAGCCCGTGCTGAACGGGTGGTGCATTTTCGCGACGGGCATATCGCCGACTGACCATCCCTCAGCGGCTAATCCCACAGAGCCGGATTTGTTCAGCTCGCCTTGCTGGCGGAACTACCCGGTCCGGCTTGGGCCGACGGCCTCTCCAGGGTCTGCAGCAGCTGGCCCATCAGCAGGGCAATGGCATCGCTGCCCACGGCAGCTCCGCCTGGATCAAGGTCGCCAGGGTCGACGGCCACCCAGCCGCCATCCTGGGGAAGGCGCAGCTCGAAATGCAGATGAGGGCCTGTGCTCATGCCGGTACTGCCCACCCGGCCGATCACCTCACCCTGCCGTACCTGATCGCCTGCTTTGACGTAGAGCTCGGACAGGTGCCCGTACAGCGAGCGGCGGCGGGGGCGGTCGTGTTCCACCTCGATCGCCAGGCCGTAGCCGCCGGCAGGACCACTGCTCACCACCCGGCCGGAAAGAGCCGCCACCACTGGTGTTCCCTCCGGTGCAGCAAGATCGCGCCCTGCATGCATCAGCCAGTTGCCCAGAAGCGGGTGCAGTCGCCAGCCGAAGCCACTGCTGGTCACCGCCGACCCGATCAGAGGGAACAGCAGACGGCGGTTGCCGTTTCCGGCGATCGGGGCTGGCCGGGGGGTGACACGGAAGACCTGGGCCAGACTGAAGCTGCCGTCAGGGCCCGCCAGCAGCGCCGATACCGGCACTGTGAGCGGCGGCAGCGGCTGGCCATCTCCGCCGATCCGCGCGAAGCCTCCCTGCTCCAGGCCGGCAACCTGCGTTTCGGGACCACGACCGCGCCACCGCACCACCAGGCCGGTGCGGCATTCCTGGGCGGAGAGAGCGCCGCTGCTGCAGGCCTGCCGATGGGCCGGCAGCCCCTGGGGATAGATCGAGCCCGCTGAACGGACCCTGTCCCGCTCGGCAGAGGTCACCACTCCCTGGCGCACCAAGGCGTCGAGGGAAGCATCGAAGCGGCTGGGTGCCCGGGCTGGGGTGGCCTGGGGATCGGGGCGCAGCGGCTGGGGATCGAGGGCCGTGATCGGCCTCGGATTCCGTATCTGGGGATTGGGCGATTGCGGGGTGATCGGCCGGGCCGGCAGGACACGGGCCGGAGGGGTGGCCGGCTCAGGAGCCGCGGCGGATGGCGGAGCGATCAACTGAGGTGGCGGAGCCACCGGTGCTGAGAGATCGGCTGCACTGCCGCCCTCAGCGGGGGAGATGGCTTCACCCCAGGCCAGGCCGGCCGCCGTCAGGGGCAGCAGCGCCACCATGGCGATGAGGGTCTTGGCGGAGAGCACCGTCAGAAGGAAGGCAAAGGAAAATCTGATCTTGAGTTTAGGCAGCTCGGTCAGTCACCCAGAACTCAGAACCGGCGTTGCAGGAGGATGCGCTCCGCGCCACGCTGCAGCACCAGGCTGCCATTCGTCGACAGATCCACCGCCTTCCAGGCCACACCACCGTGTAGCACCGGCGCCACTGGAAGCAGCAGTCGCTGGCGGGCTTCCCGCAGCACCCGTCCTGGCGCAAGGGCGTGGGTCGCCGCCCACTCAAGGCCCCGCAGCAGATGGGCCGCCAGGCCGGTAGGAGCGGTAGCCCGGGCGGCGGCGCTGCCGCGCCAGCTCGGCTGGGTCGCCGCCAGGGCCGTCGCCACAGAAATAGCCCCCGGCGGCACCGGGTTGATGCCATTCAGGCCCACCCCGACCTGGGCCCAGCGCACCTGCTCGCCCCGCAGCCGCAGGCGAGGCAGGAGGCCAGCGATCTTTTGCCCCTCCACCAGAAGATCGTTGGGCCATTTCAGCTGCACCGTCAGGCCCAGGGCCTCGAGTTCCAGGGCCAGACCCACCGCGACCGCCAGGCCAACCGCCGCGCCGCGGGGTGGCGGCAGTGCCCAGGGCAGGGCGGCACTGAGCCACACTCCCCCGGCTGGAGATTGCCATGGGCGTCCCCGTTGCCCCTGGCCGAACCGCTGACGGGAGGCCAGCACCGCCCGCGGCGCGAATGCCGCCGACCTGGCGCAATCGGGTGGCACCGCCGTCAGCCAGGCCTCCAGTTCCCGCTCGGTGCTGGCGCAGATCGTTCGATGGCGCAGCCACCAGTCGGGGAAGGCGGAGGGGTCAGGCTGGCTGCGCTGCAGCCGCCGGCGGGCCCGCAGCACGGCGGCGGCACTGAGGGGCGAGCGTCGGGCCCGAAGGCTCACAACTGCCGCAACCAGGCCCCGATGCGAGCAGCACCGGCCTCCAGTTCCTCGCTGGGATGCACCAGGGCCAGGCGCAGCCACCCCTCACCGGCCGCCCCGAAGCCGTTGCCGGGGGTGAGGGCCACGCCGGTGGCCTCCAGCAGGGCGGCGCCGAAGGTCTCGGAATCCCAACCACGGGGCCTTGCCGCCGGTGGCAGGGCCAGCCAGAGGTAAAGGGCCATCGAGGGGCGCCGCACCGGCCAGCCCGCTGCCTCCAGAGCTGTCGCCATGCGATCACGCCGCTCCCGGTACACGGTTCGCAGGCGCTCGGGCCAGTGGGGCTCCTGTTCCAGGGCGGCGATTGCCCCGGCCTGCAACGCCAGGGACTGGTTGAAGTCCACCACTCCCTTGAGCTGACGCAGGGCCGTGATCAGCCACTCGGCTCCGATCGCAAAGGCCAGGCGATATCCCCCCAGGCACCAGCTCTTGGAGAGGGAGAAGAACTCGATGCCGCAACGGCGCCAGCCGGGATGGCGGAGCAAGGCCGGCGCCTCCCCCTCAAGCGCCAGATCCACGTAGGGGTTGTCGTGGGCCAGCACGATGTCGTGGCGCAGGGCGCGGTCCACGAAGGGATCCAGCCAGTCCTGGGCGCCGGTGGTGGCGGTGGGGTTGTGGGGAAAGCCCAGCACCATCAACTTCAGGGCCTGCCACTGGCTGGAGGAGAGCTGCTCGGGATCCGGCCGCCAGTTCCGCGCCGGGTCGAGGGGCAGGAACACCGGTCTGGCCGAGGCCAGGTGCAGGCCGCCCCGGTGGGAGGGGTAATAGGGATCCAGCAGCAGGGCCTGGTCCCCTGGATTCAGCACCGCCAGAGGCAGGTGGGCGGTGCCTTCCTGGGAACCGACCAACAGGAGCACTTCACGCTCCGGATCCACGGCCACGCCGAAGCGGCGCTCCGCCCAGGCGGCGGCGGCCTCCCGGAACGGCAGGGTGGCGGCATGCAGGCAATAGGCGGCACTGTCGGACCGCTGCAGGGCTGCAGCGATCGCGCTGATCGCCGCCGGCGGGGGTGGCAGGTCAGTGGAGCCGAGCGAGAGGTCGAGCAGGGGAGGCAGCGATGCGCCTGCTGTGGAGGCCTCCCGATTCAGACGGGCGACATAGTCAGCCTTGCGGCTGTCGTTGCGGGCGAAGACACCGCTGCCCAGCTGCGACAGACGCTCAGAGATGGGCATCCAGGAAAGCCTTGAGCTGCGGCCTGGCCATGGCGCCTTCGTGGCGCGCCACTTCGACGCCGTCGCGGAACAGGATCAAGGTGGGCAGTCCCTGAATCTTCTGGGCATCGCGGGTGGCGGGATTGGGATCGGCCTCCAGCTTGCCCACCAGCAGACGGCCGTCGTATTCGGAGGCGGCCCAGTCCATCAGCGGCGCCATCAGGCGACAGGGCCCGCACCAGGGGGCCCATACATCGACCAGAACGGCCCCCTCAGCACCGAGTACCTCCGCTGCAAAAGTGGCATCGGTGACCTCGGCAACGGGCACGGCGGCAGAAGGAACGCTGGGTGAATTGTATGGACGGGGCCTGTGGATCCGGCGGATCAGAGCCCATGGATCCTGCGGATCAGGGCCCATGGATCCTGCCGAATCAGAGTCTGTGCCTGGATCAGAGCTTGTCGATCGAGCGCTTGAGTTCTTCCAGGTCGGCATCGACTTCCGCCACCTTGACCGGCTCAAGCTGCGGCATGGGGCCCTCGGCCGGCGGCAGGCCAGCCGCTGAGGCGCCGCCTTCGAGTCGGTTGCGCAGCGCCGCCAGCTCGTCGTCCACGTCATTGCCACCCTGCAGGGCCGCGAACTGGCTCTCGAGATCGGCACCGGCCAGCTCGGCCGCCGCCTGGCTGCGCGACTCCTGCTCCAGCACCTTCTCCTCCATCCGCTCGAAGGCGGCCATGGCGGAGTTGGTGCCGAGGTTGCCCACGGCGCTCTGCAGCTGCTCCTGGGCCTTGGCGGCCTGGGAGCGGGCCTTGAGCATGTCTTTCTTGGTCTTGGCTTCGGCGATCTTGCCCTCGAGCGCCACCAGGCTCTTCTTGAGGGTCTCCACCTGCCCCGCCTGCGACTGCAGCTGGGTGTTCAGTGCCGTGGCCGTGTCCTGGTAGGTCTTGCGACGGGACAGGGCCTCCCGGGCCAGATCCTCCTCCCCCTTCTTGAGGGCCAGCTCGGCGCGCTCGTACCAGATCTTGGACTGGGCTTCGGACTGCTCGGCCTGGTTCTGGATGCGCTTCTGAGAGGCGATGGCGGTGGCCACGGCCTGGCGCAGCTTCACCAGGTCGTCCTGCATGTCGGCGACCGACTGATCCAGGATCTTGGCGGGATCCTCCGCCTTGCTGACCAGGTCATTGAGGTTGGCCCGCAGCAGGCGGCTAATCCGATCAAAGAAGCCCATGGATCACGTACGGGGCAAGGCCCGAGGGTAGCGGGCATCGCCGGGGAACTCTGGATCGGTTGCCCACACCTAGGCTCGATCCATGGCCCCTCAGACCGGGAAGCCCGCCGCCGCAGGCGAGCCGCCAGAGCCCAACCAGCCCGACTCCCGGCCAAGCCCGGACGGCCCCACGATCGGCGAGAGTCTGTCCCGCAAGCTCAGTGCGGCAGGGCGCCAACAGCGGCCGGCGAGCAGCCGGCGGCGTGCGCGCAACCCTGCCGCCGCCAGCCGCCGCATCGGCTCGGTTTCGGTGCTTCTGCCGCCGCCGCGCCCACCGGCAGAAGCCCTCGCCACCTGCCTGGAGGCTCTGCAGCAGCACTGGCGCCAGGAGGGCCAGCTCGCTGCCCTCTGGCAGGTGTGGCCGCGCCTGGCGGGTGCCCAGCTGGCCCCCCACTGCCAGCCGCTCAGCTTCCACGGGGGACTGCTCACGATCGGGGCGGCACCGGGGCCGTGGCTGCAGGCCCTGCAATACAACCGCCATCAACTGCTCGGTGCCCTGCGCGGCGCCGGCTTCACGGTGCGCGATCTGCGGGTGCAGCAACACCATGCCCAGCCGTTGCCACCGGCGGGCACCACGATCGAAGCCGAGACCTGGGCGCAGCACCCCAGCCGCGTCGATGTTCATGGCCTCGGCGTCTGTCCCCGTTGCAGCAGCCCAGCCCCCCTGGGGGAGATGGGGCGTTGGGGACACTGCAGCTTCTGCCGCCGTCAGGCCCTGGCAGAGGCCGCCGCCGCCGCTGATCTGGCGCGAACACGGGCTGCAGCTGCCGCGTCTGGACTCGGTCAGTAGCGTTCCGGCCGAGGATCCTGCCAGTTGGGGCGCTCTCCCGCGGCATACAGCTCAGCGGAGCGCCGCTGCAGCTGGCTCCGCTGCAGGCGCCAGAGTCGGTACAGCCCGTCACTGCCCAGCTCCTGCGGTTCCAGCCCCTGCCAGTGGGGCAAGCGAGCCGTGCCCTGATCGATCACGACCAGCACCGTGGGTGCCTGCCGCGGCCTGGAGGGCTCCTGGCCGGCGCGGTGCTCGAGGCGCAGCCGCTCGTTGAGGTTGAGCAGCGCCGCCTGGGATTGCCCCTCGTACAGCACCACCTGGCGGGCGTAGTAGTGCAGCGACGGTTTGAGAATCCCCACCATCGCCAGGGGTTCGGGCAGGCCCTGACCCGATGGCGGCGGCAGGGCGCGCACCAGCTCCGCCATGCGCCGTACCGGTTGCCCCCGCAGGCGGTCGCCCAGCTCCCAAAGCGGCGTGATCGCCAGAGGGACGAAGGGCAGGATCGCCAGTTGCAAGGCCAGCAGCGCCATGGGAGGCCGGCGGCGGCGCAGGAACCAGGCCAGGCCAGCGGCGAGGGCGAAGCAGGCGGCGGCGATCAACAGCCGGCGGCTGGCCAGGATCTCCGCAGGCAGGGTGGGCAGCTCCGGATCGTTGATCGCCGGTACCCAGAGGGGGCCGGCCAGGAACACGGCTGCCAGCAGCAGCGTCAGGGCCAGAGTGGCAGACCAGGCCAGGCGCTGGGCCCGCCCCCCCCAGCCCGCCTGGGCCGCCTGGGCTATCAGCAGGGCGGCGGCGGGGGTGGCCGGCAGCCAGTAACTCGGCAGCTTGGTGGCGGCCGCCGTGAAGAACACCAGCACCGCCAGCAGCCAGCAGGCGGCAAAGCGGGTCAGCGACTGCTCGGGCGGCAGGGGCTGGGCCCGGCGTCTCCAGGGCAGGGGGCCAACTCCCCGCACCAGACCGAGCAACAGCAGCGGGGTGACCGGCAGGCTGGCCACCACCAGCACCGGCAGAAAGAACCACCAGGGCTGCAGGTGATTGTTGACCACCACGCTGAAGCGCTGGAGGTTGTGGTAACCGAAAAAGCTGTTCCAGAACGCCTCGCCTTCCACCAGCAAGGCGGCTCCGTACCAGGGCAACGCCACCAGGGCCGTGAGGGTCAGACCCCGCAGGGGACGCAGCCGCCGCCAGAGCCCGGCCAGATCGCCTTGCAGCCAGCCGAAACCCAGCAGGGCCAGGCCCAGCAGCACCACCGCCACCGGGCCCTTGCTGAGGACCGCCAGGCCGAGCATCAGCCAGGTCAGCCACCAGGCCCCCCGCGGTGCCACGTAGGTGCGCCAACTCAGCAGCAGGGTGGCGCTCATCAGACCGCAGAGCAGGGCGTCGCTCACGGCGATGCGGCCCCAGAGCAGCACCAGTGGGGAGAGCGCGAAGGCCAGCGCCGCCGTGAACGCTGCGGTGAGGGCGGAGGGCACAGGGGGCGCGGAGCTCGCGGGCTCCGGCTTGTCGACACTGGACGGCCAAGGGGCCTGAGGCCAGCGCCAGAGCGTGTCGGCCAGCAGCAGCATCACGGCGATGGAGCTGAGAGCCGAGGGCAGGCGCGCCGCCCAGGTGCCGAGTGGATTCCACAGCTCCTGCCCCGGCAGCAGGTAGCCCAGCCCCATCAGCCAGTACACCAGAGGAGGCTTGTCGTAGCGGGGTAGTCCGTTCACCCGCGGGATCAGCCAGTCGCCGGTTTCGGCCATGGCCCGTGCGGAGGCGGCGAACAGGGGCGGGGTTTCATCCACCAGTCCGCTGCTCCCCAGTCTCCAGAGGAACAGCACCAGGCCACAGGCCAGCAGCGGCAGCCAGAGCTGCAGGGGCATCCGCCGCGCTGCGCTGGTTCGCGCTGAGATGGGCCGCGCCGAAAGCAATTGCGCCGATGGGTCCTCGCCGAAGCTGTCTGCCAAACGGGCCAGGGGCGGATCGGCCGAACCTAGGTCCCTTCGCAGGGGGGCTTGGCCAGTACGGCGTCGAGCCAGGCCTCGATCCGGCCGGCGAACGCCGAGCGGGAGCAATGGCTCTCCGCCCAGGCCCGTGGCTGGTGCCGGGGGATCTGCCAGGCCCGTTCCACCGCCTTTGTCAGAGCCTCGCCATCATCTGGTCGAGCCAGGCAGCCATTCACCCCCTCCTGCACCAGTTCCCCCGGTCCGCCGCGGGCGTAGGTGGCCACCGGCACACCGCAGGCCATCGCCTCCACCACCACGTTGCCGTAGGCCTCGTTCCACTTGGGTGTGTTCAGGAGCACGGCGCAGCGCCCCATCTCCTCCTGCAGGCGCTCGGTGGGCAGGAATCCACGCCAGTGCAGGGTTCCGCCGGGTACGGAGGCCTCGACCCGGCGCGCATAGGCCTCGTCTTCGCGCACGCCCCAGATCCAGAGCGGCCGCTGCAGCGTGGCCGCGACGGCGGCCGCATCCTCCAGCCCCTTCTCCGGTGCGATCCGGCCGGCCCAGCCCAGCACCGCATCGGCGTTGGGCCGGAAGTGATAGCGGTCCAGATCGAAGCCGTTGCCCACCAGCCGCGGCGCTCCTGGAAGGTCAAAATCCGCCGCCTGGCTGGCGGTATGAAAGGCCAGATGCTGCGGATGACTGCGGGCGATCTCAGCGATCACGGCATCCATGGCCGTGCTCACGGACCCCATGCTCACCAGGTGGGCGAGGGGAGTGCTGGTGTGAGGGGTCAGCCAGAGAGGAAGCCAGTCGTAGGCGAGGTTGATCAGCACATCGAAGTCGCCCTGCTCGGTCAGGGCACGACGCCAGAGGTGGCCCAGCAGCGCCTGGGCCGGGATCTGCACGGCGGCCTCGCGGCGGCAGTGCTGCCAGCTCGGCTGGCTGACACCGCCCTCGCACCAGAGCTGAGCCGCCTCGCAGCCGGCGGGCAGCTCCGATTGGGCTCCCGCCAGCACGGTGACGGCATGGCCGCGCTGCAGTAACCCTGCCACCAGGGAGGCGGCCGTGAGCTCCACACCCCCGCCCAGGCCGCTCCCCAGCCAGCCCACCGGTGTGCTCACCACCAGGACCCGCATCAGCTCGCCTCCGAAGGAGCCGCGACGGCTGCCGGGAGCGCGTCGCCGTGCCAGAGGACCTGGCGCCGATGGATCAGAACCACAGAGATCAGGGCCAATGCTGTCCCGAGCCATTGCAGGGGCTGCAACGATTCCTGGAGGAAGAGCACGCCGCAGAGCAAGGCGAATACCGGGGTCAGAAAGGTGAGCGCCGTGAAGCCGGTCAGATCACCGCTGCTGGCGAACCAGAAAAACAATCCATAGGCCAGGGCACTGCCGAACAGGCTGGCGTACGCCATCAGTCCCCACTGCAGCGTGTCCCAGTCCGGGCCGCTGGCCGGATCGAGCAGCACGGCCACCAGCAGCGGCAGACCTCCCAGCAGCATGTGCCAGCCCGTCACCGCCACCGGATCACTGCGGCGGGTGGCATAGCGGCAGAGCACCGTGCCCACGGCCATCGCCGCTGCGGCCCCCAGCATCCAGAGCTCGCCGTGGCTCCAGGGCCTCACGCCGAGAGCGGCTGGGCCCTCCAGCCACCAGTGGCGCAGCACGGCCGCCGGCAGGCCGAGACAGAGGATGCCCACCAGCCCAAGCAACAACCCGAGCCACCCCACCGGATTGATCGCCTCGGCGAACAGCGTGCGGGCCAGCAATGCCACCAGCAAGGGCTGCGAATCGATCAGCACCGACCCCAGGCCAGCGCCCGTACCCCCCAATCCCTGGGCCAGCAGCCCCTGAAACAGGGCACCATCCACCAGGGCAAACAACAGCAGCCAGGGGCGATCGACCGGATCGACCCGCAGGGAGCGGCCCAGGAGCAGGGCGGCAAACAGCAGCACCAGCCCCGCCGGCAGCAGGCGCAGACAGGCAAGGGTGAGGGGGGAGGCGCCCGCGAGCAGGGGCTTCATCGCCGCCATGGCCGTGCCCCACAGCGCGAAGGGCAGCACCATCAGCACTCCACGCCGTGGAGCCCAGCCGGGGCTGTCGAGCGCGGAACCTGGGTTGGGCATCGGGCACGCCAGAGGTCTCCTTTTTAAGATCCCCGCACTACACACCGCTCAGATGGTCTGGCCCTGGCGCCGCAAAGCACGTCGCACCATGGCACGCATCGCCATCGAGGGGCCGATCGCCGGACCCACCCGCCAGCGGGTGCTGAAGGCCCTGCGACAGGTGGAGGAGCGCGAATGCCCGGCCCTGCTGCTTCGCATCGACAGCCCCGGTGGCACCGTGGGCGACAGCCAGGAGATCCATGCCGCGATCCGGCGCCTGCGCGACAAGGGGTGTCGGGTGGTGGCCAGCTTCGGCAACATCTCCGCCTCCGGCGGGGTCTACGTGGGCGTCGCTGCCGAGGCGATCGTGGCCAACCCCGGCACGATCACCGGTTCGATCGGTGTGATCCTGCGAGGCAACAACCTCTCCCGCCTGCTGGAGCGGATCGGGATCCAGTTCGAGACCGTCAAAAGCGGCTTGTTCAAGGACATCCTGTCGCCGGATCGGGCCCTCACGGAGCCCGAACGCCAGCTGCTGCAGGAGTTGATCGACTCCAGCTACGGCCAGTTCGTGGCCGCCGTGGCCGAAGGGCGTGGCCTCAGCGAGGAGGCGGTGCGCAGCTTCGCCGACGGCCGGGTCTTCACCGGCGCCCAGGCCCTGGCCCTCGGCCTGGTGGATGCTCTGGGAGATGAAGAGGTGGCCCGGATCAAGGCTGCCGAGCTGGCGGATCTGGATCCGCAGAAGACCCGGCCGATCACCTTCGGCAAAGCGCCCAAGGGCCTGGCCAGCCTGATCCCGGGCCGTGCCCTGCTGCAGCGGCTCGGTGAGCTCGTGAGCCTCGAGTTGGCCTGGAGCAGCCAACCCCTGTGGCTGTATCGCCCATGACGGCAGCCGTGCAACTGCGGGCCCTGCGCGGCGCCACCACCGCCACAGCCAACACCGCCGAGGCCATTGGTGCGGCCGTGATCGAACTGATCGATGCCCTTGTGGAGCACAACCGCCTTGAGGGGCCAAGGGTGCTCTCGATCACCTTTTCGGTGACGGCGGACCTCGACGCCTGCTTCCCCGCCGCCTACGCACGCCGGCGTGAGGGCTGGGAGCATGTGGCCCTGCTGGATTGTCAGCAGATGGCCGTACGTGGCGATCTGCCGCGCTGCATCCGCCTGCTGGCCCACGCCTGGATGGACGGCACCCTGGCACCGGTTCATCCCTATCTGCGCGAGGCGGTCAGATTGCGGCCCGACCGGGCGGTCGGGGCCATGTGAGTTGCATCTGGTCACACCTTCCACCTCCATCGCCGACCACCGCAGGCGCCGCGTGCCGATCGGCTCTGCCGAGAATCAGGCGACTCCCCCACACCCCAATCTCTGTCATGTCACGTCCTCGGAGCCTCCTGGCCCTGGCGGCTTCCGCCGGCCGCGCCCTCAACCCCCTTTCGTTGCGTCGTTCACACCGCAGCTCCCTACCCCTACCCCTGTCAACTTCACAGACAGCCTCCGCCATTGGCCGACCCCTCAGGGATCGACCTGCCTTGGCCCACCTGGCACTGGGAGGCCTGGCCCTGGGTGGACTTCTGACCACCGTTCTCACCCCGCAGCCTCCTGCCCTGGCCCAGGGAACCCCAAGCCTGATGGAGTTCCGCTGGGAGAACAACCGCGATTATCGCAAGCTCTATTACTTCATCACCGAAACAAGCCGTCTCAAACGCTCGGAGTATTACCTGCTGTTGCGGCCCAAAGACCGCAAAACAGCAATCCTGAAGCTGAGCATCTCAGTTCCCGATCACTTCGACGTCAAGATCGATCCCAAGCGCGTCAAACTCTGCGAGATGAAAGAGGGTGGCATGCTGTCGCGAACCCGCTGCGAGAAGGAGATTCCTGCCACGATTGAAATCTCTGAGAACGGCAAGGCGATTGAGATCTTCCCGGATACCCCAGTCTCTGATCAGGGCACGATCGGGGTATACATGAACATCTTCAATCCCTACAATATCGGCATGTACCAGTTCAACGCTCTCGCCCAGGCGCCTGGGGACGTGCCGATCTCTGGCTACCTCGGCAGCTGGCTGATCCAGATCGACCCCACCAACTGAGGCTGGAGTCGGAGCCTTGGGGCCGTTTGATAAGTTGGCGGATCGACGTGATCCAGAGGAGCTGATCGGCTGCCATGACCAAGCGCACTCTCGAAGGCACCAGCCGTAAGCGCAAGCGGGTCTCAGGCTTCCGGGTACGGATGCGCAGCCACACCGGCCGCCGTGTGATCCGCACCCGCCGCCGTCGCGGCCGCGCCCGCCTGGCGGTCTGAACCCCGGCCTTCGCCGGCTGGATCAACCGCTCTGATGGCCCTGCCCTACCAGCATCGTCTCAAAGGGCACCGCGCCTTCGATCTCCTGTACCAGAAGGGCCGAAAATTTCATGGCCCTTTTTTGCTGCTCCGCCTGATCGAAGCCAGGCCGGAACTGCTGCCTCCTCCCCAGCGCCTGGCACCTCCATCTGCCTGGCGCTGTGGTGTTGTCGTGAGCAGCAAGGTGAGCAAACGGGCCGTGCGGCGCAATCGGATCCGGCGTCTGCTGCATCGCCAACTGCTGGAAGCTCTCGCCCCAGCGTCGCAGCGCAGCCTCTGGTTACTGCTCAGCGTCAAGCCGGGCAGTGCTGAGCGGCCGGGGGAGCTCCTGCTGGGAGAATGCCGTGAGCTGTTGCTGAAGGCAGGCCTCACCGCATGACGGCAGACGACAAGATTTCCGCCTCCCCGGCCTCCGCTCAGGTGGCCTCTGCACCAGCCGCTGCAGCGGCCAAGCCCGCCACGCCTGGCACCACGATCGAGGAATCCGTTTTTTATGAAGGCGGGCCCGCCCGGGGCGACCTGGTCGTGAACCTCCTGTTCGGCCTCACCCTGATCGGCCTGCCGTTCGCCGTTGGAGCCGTTGTGCGCGCCCTCTGGCTGCGTTACCGCATCACCAGCCGCAGGATCTCCGTGAGCGGAGGCTGGCTGGGGCGCGATCGCACCCAGGTGGTCTACAGCCAGATCCGTGAGGTTCGCTGCGTTGCCCGTGGCCTCGGCTTCTGGGGCGACATGGTGCTGGTGCTCACCGATGGCTCCAAGCTCGAAATGCGCTCGGTGCCGCGCTACCGCGAGGTGGAGGCCTACATCGAGGAGCGGCGCCAGGCCAAGGGAGGCGGCAGCAGGAAACCGGCCACCAGCCAGGGCTTCGGCGGCGGTGATGCCCTGAGCGCCTAGTCACGTCCCACCCCGGCCATCCGGTCCAGCTTTCGGGCACACTGAGCCCTCTGTCCCGTCACCCCCCAGCCACCCCCGCCGTGATCGGCTACATCTCCGACAACCTGCTCCTCCCGATCCTCGATTTCTTCTACGGATTGGTGCCCAGCTATGGCCTGGCCATCATTGCCCTCACGGTGGTCATCCGCCTGGCCCTCTTCCCCCTCAGTGCAGGCTCGATCCGCAATGCCCGGCGCATGCGCATCGCCCAGCCGGTGATGCAGAAGCGGCAGGCCGAGATCAAGAGCCGCCACGCCAGCAACCCCCAGAAGCAGCAGGAGGAGCTGGGCAAGCTGATGAAGGAGTTCGGCAGCCCCCTGGCGGGTTGTCTGCCCCTGCTGGTGCAGATGCCGATCCTGTTCGCTCTGTTCGCCACCCTGCGGGGCTCACCGTTTGCAGACGTTCCCTACACGATCAACCTCAAAGTTCTTCCGGCCGACCAGATCGCGGCGGTGGAACCCAAGCCGTTCAACAGTGCCAGCCATTCGATCTTCGTCACCTCCACCAGCCATGTGCCGGTGATCGCCAGCCTCGAGGGTGGCAATCGCCTCGGGGTGGGCGACACCGCAATGGTTCAGCTCCATACCAAGACCGGTGAGAGCTTCGCCTCGGTGCTTTCAGGCGTGGAGAACGGTGAGGCCTTCTCCCCCAGCTGGAGCGTGACCAAGGGTGAGGGGGTTGTGCAGGTGGGTCCGGACGGCACCATCAAGGCCCTCAGCGAAGGCGATGCGGTGGTCGAGGCCAAGATCCCGGGCCTGGCGGCCCGCAGCGGCTTCCTGTTCATCAAGGCGCTTGGCCAGGTGGGCTTCTACACCGATGGCAGCGTCAACTGGGATATCGCCATTCTGGTGGGGGCCTTCGGCGCTTCCCTGTTCATCTCCCAGATCCTCTCGGGCATGGGGATGCCCCCCAACCCACAGCAGGCCACGGCCAACAAGATCACTCCGGTGATGATCACGGCGATGTTCCTGTTCTTCCCGCTGCCGGCTGGGGTGCTGCTCTACATGGTGGTGGCGAACGTGTTCCAGGCCCTGCAGACCTACCTGCTCACCCGTGAGGCCCTTCCTGACAACCTGCAGGCGATCCTTGATCAGCAGCTCAGCCAGCAGACCGTGACTGCCACGGCCACGGCCGGAGGTGCTGGCCGGCTTCCCTTCGAGCCCAAGGGCAAGAAGTGAGGCCAGGCTGATGCGAGCCGCTGCCCAGATCAGTTCCGGTGACCCGCTGCAGCCCGTAGCAGTTGCCGACCTGAAGTTGCTCGAGTCCGGCCGCAGCTGGCGGGTTGATCAACACATCGCCGATCTGGACAGCCTCACCCCCGTTCGCGGCGTCGTCTCGGCTGTCCATCGCGGCAACGTGCTGCAGGTCGAGGGGGAGGTGGAGACGATCGTGACCCTCTGCTGCGACCGCTGCCTGCAGCACTTCAACCATCCGCTGCAGGCATCCACCCAGGAATTGCTCTGGCTGGGCGAGACCTCTCCCGAGGACAGCGAGGTTCTGGAACTCGATCCCGACGATCTGGGTGAACAGCTCGATCCTTGCGGCAGCTTTGATCCGGAGCGATGGGTCTTCGAGCAGTTGCACCTGCGCCTGCCCTTGGTCAATCACTGCGGCACCGCCTGTCCGGGCCCCCCGCATTTGGGAGATGGTGATCGCACCGTCGATCCCCGCTGGGCAGCCCTGCAGGGGATTCAGCCTCCTGAATGAGGACCCGCCTCGCACCCTTCTGCCTGGATTCGACACCATCTCCGGCCCCATGCCCCCCACCCTGGTCGACCAGCTGGATCTACTGATCCGGGCCCGCACTCCCATCCTCTGGATCCGCAGCCTTGAGGAGGAGCGGGTCGTGGCCTTGCTGGGGCAGGTGGCCGATCTCCTGGGCGGGCGCACCCTGCTGGAGTGGGATTTCATCGGCGGCCTCAGCGGGGCTCCCAACCGCCTCGGTGAAGCAGCTCGCAATCCGATGGCGGCGCTCGATGCCCTCTCCGGCCTTGCACCGGAACAGGGGGCCATCCTGTTGCTCAAGGACTTTCACCGCTACGCCGAGGACGCGGGCATCTGCCGGCGGCTACGCAACCTGGCCAGCCAGCTGCGCCAGGTTCCCCAGACCCTGGTGATCAGCGCCCCGGACTGGACCTTGCCTCGGGAGCTGGAGGACAGCATCACGGTGCTGGATCTGCCCCTGCCCGATGCCGCCGAGATTTCGCGATTGCTCGGCTCGATCGCCCGAGCCAGCGGCGCGCCCCTGGCATCTGAGGTGCTCGAGCAACTCACCGCCGCCTGCCATGGCCTCAGTGAACAGCGGGTGCGGCAGCTGGCCGCCCGTGCCCTGGCCCGCCGCGGCCAGCTCGGCCTGGACGACCTGAACGAGGTGCTGGAGGAGAAGCGGCAGGCGATCGCCCGCAGCGCCCTGCTGGAGTACTGCCCCACCGAGGCCACCCCGGCCGATATCGGCGGACTGGATGCCCTCAAACGCTGGCTGGAGCAACGCCGCAGCGCCTTCAGCGAGGAGGCGCAGCGCTATGGGCTGCCCCTGCCGCGTGGGGTGTTGCTGGTGGGTCCGCAGGGCACGGGCAAATCCCTCACCGCCAAGGCGATCGCCCACGGCTGGAGCATGCCGCTGCTGCGCCTCGATGTGGGACGGCTGTTCGCCGGACTGGTGGGTGCCAGCGAGGCCCGCACCCGCGAGATGATTCAGCGGGCCGAGGCGATGGCTCCCTGCGTGCTCTGGATCGATGAGATCGACAAGGGCTTCGGCGGCGACGGCCGCAGCGACGGTGGTACCAGCCAGAGGGTTCTGGCCAGCCTGCTGACCTGGATGGCCGAAAAGACCAGTGCGGTGTTCGTCGTGGCCACCGCCAACGCGGTGGAACGGTTGCCGGGCGAACTGCTGCGCAAGGGCCGCTTCGATGAGATCTTCCTGCTGGATCTGCCCAGCCGCAGTGAACGGCGGGCGATCCTCGATCTGCAGCTGCGCCGCCGTCGGCCGGATCACGCCATTGCCATGGAGGTGGTGGTGGATCGCACGGCTGGCTTTTCCGGTGCCGAGCTCGAGCAGACGGTGATCGAGGCGATGCATCTGGCCTTCGGTGAACAGCGGGATTTCGGTGAATCCGACCTGATCGCCGCCGCCTCCCAGGTGGTGCCGCTGTCACGAACCGCCCGGGAGCAACTGGAGCAGCTGAAGCAGTGGGCCAGCGCTGGGCGGGCCAGGCCTGCCTCGCTGGGGGCAGAGGCTGGCAGCCCCTTCGCAACAAAACCGCAACAGGAATGATTGCGGGGGGTAACAAACCCCGACACCCGGTAACAATCGCAGCCTGGAGCCCGGGTTGCCCTGGTTGGGGCCCCTACGGTCTGCCCAACCACAGGTTCGCCGTGATTCCCAGCCCCACCCCCCGCCCCCGCAGCGAAGTCGTCACTCAGCTGGCCGTGGCCTGCCTCGGCGCCGGTGTGGTGACCAGTGTGGCGGTGGCCCAGGGCCAGAATCCGCTCACGGCGCTGGGGATCACCCTGTTCTCGGCCGTGGCCGCCGTGATGCTGGGTCAGGTGCTCTGACCAGTCCCGCCGGTCGGACCGGTGTCGTTGGTTTGGACCCCAGGGCTGTCACGGGTCGTCGACGCACGCTGCAGAAAGGCACGTTCCACGTAGCCCAGCTGCCTCTCCAGCGTCACGGTCTGAGCCTGAGGGGTCCCATGCGCATCACCGATGGCAGGCTTCCAGGCCGAGCCTTCGTTGGCCAAAGCAGCCCGAAGTTGCCAACGGTGGCGGAAGCTGCGGCCTGCCAGCCGCCGCACAGCCTTGACCTGCTCGTCACTGAGCCGCTGGTGATCCAGGTGTCGAATCGCGGCACTGTCGATGTGGATGGGCGTGAGTTCGGCGCTGGCCAGAACGGCTGCCTCATCAGTAGGCGGCAAGACGGTTTGCTGCCGCAGAGCACGGCGGAAGGTCACGGCTCCGACGACAGGCTTGCTCTGAAGCCGCAAATTCGCGGTGGGAACCCCACGGGCCGCCAGATGCTCGATCACGGGGGCGCTCAACTGATAGCGAACCTCCTGGTAGACCTGCTGGCTGAAGACGTTCTGCACCACAAACAGCAGGATGAAGCCAACCAGGGCAGCGATCAGGGGCGTGGTGATCCAACCCGAGGCGATGCGCAGCAACACCATCCATCGAATCTGACGCACGCCCCTCAACCCCTGCAGCAGACCGATGCCGATCACGGCCCCCACCACCGCCTGGGAGCTGGACACCGGGATCAGAGGGATTGGAGGCAGGCCGAGGCTCACCACGAAGTGCGACAGCGGGGCTGACGAGAACACGAACAGAACCAGGGAGTTAGCGACCACCACCACCAGGGCCCCCAGCGGTGACAGGGTCATGAGGCTGCCGCCAACGGTGGTCATCACCCGGCGGGAATAGGTATAAACCCCAACAGCAATGGCGATCGCACCCAGGAAAAACAATTGCTGCGTTCCTGAGACCTGGTAGCCCCCAGCCAGGCTGAGACTGCTGAAGGGAGAGGCATCGAGAAAGACCCCCATCACATTGCCGATGTTGTTGGCCCCGAGGCTGTAGGAGCCAAACATTCCGGCCAGAATCAATCCGGTGCGCACATCCGCATCCAGCCGCAGCAGGTGTGGCCGCCGAAACCGGATGAATCGCACCGTGAAGGAATAGAGGGCGGCAGAGAAGATGCCGGCAAGAACTGGGCAGAACACCCAGGTTCCAAAGATTCGAGCCAGTTGATCAGTGTCGGTGATCGATCCGCTGAAGACGTTCCAACCGATGATCGCCCCCACCACCGCCTGGGTCGTGGAGACCGGCAGCCCCAGTTGCGTCATCCAGAAAACCGTGATCGCTGCCGCCAGAGCCGTGGTGAAGGAGCCCGGCAGAGCATTCACCGCTCCCAGCTCGCCAAGTCCCTGACTGGCGGCAGCGCCGGCGGTGACGGCGCCAATGATCACGAAGACGCTGCAGAGAAAAGCGGCCGTGGAAAAACGCACCATGCGACTGCCCACCGCCGAACCGAAGACATTGGAGGCATCGTTGGCACCCAGGGACCAGCCGAGAAACAGGCCGCTGGAGAGAAAAACCAGGCTGGAAATCAGATCCATGACGCACCGATGATGAGACTCTGCCAGCAAGACATTCCTTAGAGGGCCCGCTTAATCGCATAAATCGATAGTTCATCACTGACATCCTCTGCCAGGTCGGCAATGCCATCAATGGCATCGACCGCATCGCGTACATGCAGCTTCTGGACCAGGGAAAGGCTGGAGGAGAAAATCATTCGCTTCAGCCTGATTGCCGAACGGTCGGCTTCAGATTCGTAAACACGAATCTCGTAGATGTGGTCGCGAACTGCCGATGGATTTCGGAAGAATGCGCGTGCCGCCATGATGGCGGCCTGAACACTCTTGGTGACTACAGCCAGAAGATTCTTGAGCTCTTGAAGGAATTCCACTGCCCCCTTGTCGACCGTTGGATACTCAATCATGAACTCCTGGTAGCAATCCACGATCACGTCCAGCAGGCCGTAGAGATCGCTCAACAGGCTCAAGACATCCCCTCTGAAATCGGGGATCAACATTTCGCTGTAGAGCGTGCCCACAACGGATCGGCGGATCTCGTTGCAGCGGGCCTTCAGGTCATTCATCTGCTGAAGCTTTTCATCGCAGGCGTCGTTGACGCCCCGCTCCACCAGCAATAGCAAACCCGACTCGAAGTAAATCACACCTTCGGATAATTTATCGAGAAATTCATCAATCTTTCCCTCGAGGAATCTGGTCTTGCCGAACAGCTGCGGTGTTTCCTTCGACATGACGGCCCGAGGGTCTGGCGTACTGAAACAAGCGAGAGGTCTGGCCAGCAGCCCCATCTGCCACCAAGTTAGGCAGAGGCCTCTCATGGCCAAGCAGGCTCCACATACCGACACCCCCGTTGCCGTGATCGATCCCATGCCGTTGCGAGCGCAGATGCCTGCCCTCGCCAACAAGACCTACTTCAATTACGGCGGCCAGGGCCCCCTGCCCTCCGCTTCCCTGGAGGCGATCACGGCCGCATGGACCACCATTCAGGAGCTGGGGCCGTTCAGCGGGGCTGTGTGGCCCTACCTGGAGCAGGTCACGACCTCACTCCGGCAGCGGCTGGCCTCCTGGTTCGGGGTGTCGTCCCAGCGGGTGGCCCTCACCGAAAACGTGACCAGCGGCTGCGTGCTGCCGTTGTGGGGGTTGCCCTGGGAGCCGGGTGATGAGCTGCTGATCGGCGATTGTGAACATCCCGGTGTGGTGGCCGCCTGCCGGGAGCTGGCCCGGCGCCAGGGGTTGAGCCTGGCCACCCTGCCTGTGCAATGGCTGCGCAGAACCGCCTGTTCCGGTGATGCCGCCGCTCTGGAGCAGGCGGTGCTGGAGCAGCTGCAGCGCTGCCTGCGACCCCGGACCCGCCTGGTGGTGCTCTCGCACCTGCTCTGGAATACGGGCCAGGTGATGCCGATCGCGGCAGTGGCGGAGCGCCTCGCCGCGCACCCCCGCCGGCCCTGGCTGCTGGTGGATGGGGCCCAGTCGCTGGGAAGTCTGCCCCTGGCGGATGCTGGTGCCGCCAATGGGGCCGCCGCCGCCGATATCTACGGCTGTACCGGCCATAAGTGGTGCTGCGGCCCGGAAGGCCTGGGAGCGGTGGTGCTCTCCGAGCGACTGCTGGCAGAGGCTCGCCCCACCTTGATCGGCTGGCGCAGCCTCCGCAACGAAGGCCAGGCCGGCAGCGACTTTCACCGCGACGGCCGCCGCTTCGAAGTGGCAACCTCCTGTACACCACTCATGGCCGGGCTGACGTGCTCCCTGCGGCTGCTGGAGGCCCAGGGCAGTGCGGAGCAGCGACTGGCCCGAATCCAGCACCTGAGCCGGCAGCTCTGGCATGGGTTGGGAACGTTGCCAGGAATTCAGCCCCTGCTCACGGCTCCGCCGCCGGCCGGGCTGGTGAGCTTTCAGCTGGATGCGGCCCAGACCGGGGCCAGCGGCGGTGATGCCGCCCGTGCCACTGCGTTGGTCAAGGCCCTTGGCCAGAGGGGCGTGTGGATCCGCAGCCTTGATGATCCGATCTGCCTGCGGGCCTGCACCCACATCACCACCACCGAGGCGGAGGTGGAGCTGTTGCTCCATTGCCTCGCGGAGATTTTGGCCGGGGAGGCCAGCGTGAGCTGACCTCCAAACCCTGAAGGTGAGGTCGCGATGGCGCGGCGCGACCCTCAGATGGGCTCCGACGGAATCGTTCCGTCGACGGCGGTCTCGTGGGTGAGCAGGTTGCTGTAGACCCAGCCGGCCAGCAGGGCACCGGCGATCGGGGCCACCCAGAACAGCCACAGCTGACCCAGGGCCTCGCCGCCCACCCAGAGAGCCACACCGGTGCTGCGCGCCGGATTGACCGAGGTGTTGGTGACGGGTATGCTGATCAGGTGGATCAGGGTGAGCGACAGACCGATCGGCAGACCCGCGAAGCCCACGGGGGCGAGCTTGTCGGTGGTGCCGAGGATCACCAGCAGGAAGATGAAGGTGAGCACCACCTCGATCACCAGGGCGGCAACAAAGCCATAGCCACCAGGAGAGTGCGCCCCGAAGCCATTGGTAGCGAGGGGATTGCTGCCGGCCAGCTCAAAGCCGGCACGGCCCGAAGCCACCAGCAGAATCAGGCCGCCGGCGATCACCGCACCGATCACCTGGGCGGCGATGTAGGGCAGCAGCAGAGAGCCGCGGAAGCGACCGCCGGCCCAGAGGCCGAAGCTCACGGCTGGGTTGATGTGGCAGCCGGAGATGTGTCCGATGGCATAGGCCATCGTCAGCAGCGTCAGTCCGAAGGCCAGGGAAACGCCGAGGAATCCCAGCCCCAGGGGATTGGCGGCAGCGTTGTCGTAGGGGAAATTGGCCGCGAGCACCGCACTGCCACAACCGCCGAGCACGAGCCAGAAGGTGCCGATCAGTTCCGCCAGAAACTTCTTCGACACGGGAATGTCTTGGGCCATCAGTGAAGGTATCGCGTTCGCAAGATAGGGAGCGACAGCAGCATTGACCTGCGGACTGTCACAAAGATCAGGTGATCTCAGGACGCCATGGCCCGCAGCGCCTTCTCGGCTTCTTCACGGTCATCGAAGTGGATCTTGGTGGTGCCGAGAATCTGGTAATCCTCGTGGCCCTTGCCCGCGATCAGCACCAGGTCCTGCGGGCCGGCCAGGGCAATGGCGCCAGCGATGGCCCGGGCCCGATCCACCTCCACGTCCATGGACGTGCTGACCGGGATGCCGGCCAGCACGTCCTCAAGGATCGCCTGGGGATTCTCGGTGCGGGGGTTGTCGGAGGTCACCACCACCTGATCGGCCAGGCGAGCCGCGATCGCGCCCATCAGGGGCCGCTTGGTGCGGTCGCGGTCGCCGCCGCAGCCGAACACGCAGATCAGACGGCCGCGACAGAAGGGCCGGCAGGCCAGCAGGGCGCTCTCCAGACCATCGGGGGTGTGGGCGTAGTCCACCAGCACCGCCGGAGCCGGTGGCCCACCGGCCAGGCTCACCCGCTCCATCCGGCCGGGCACTCCGCGGAAGCTTGCCAGCCCCTCCAGCAGCTGCGGCACTGGAATGTTCTGCTGCACCAACACCCCGACCGCCTGCAGCAGATTCATCAGATTGAAGCGGCCCACCAATGGCGAGCGGAAGGCTCCTGATCCCCTGGGCGTCACCAGGGTGCCGCGCACACCGGTGGCGTCCATCACCAGATCGGTGATCGTGAGTTCCATGGTGGGATCCTCGAGGGAGCTGCGCCAGCAGAGATCCCCCCGCTGCTGACGCAGGTGCTGGGCGAGGCGGTGTCCCCAGGGATCATCCACGTTCACCACGGCGCCGCCGGCCAGCAGCGGCTCTTCGAACAGCCGACACTTGGCCGCGAAGTAGGCCTCCATCGAGGCGTGGTAGTCGAGGTGGTCCTGGGTGAGGTTGGTGAACACCGCCCCGGCGAAGCGGCAGCCGCTGACCCGCTCCTGGTCGAGGGCATGGGAACTCACTTCCATGGCGCCGATCCGGGCACCGGCCTCCACGGCCTGGGACAGCTGGGCCTGGAGCACATCGGCGAACGCCGTGGTGTGCTGCGCCGTCACGCTGTGACCGGGCCAGCGGTTCGCGAGGGTGCCGAACAGGGCCGCCGGCTGACCGGCCTCGCTGGCCAGATGCTCGATCAGATGGGTGGTGGTGGTTTTGCCATTGGTGCCGGTGACCCCGATCAGGGCCAGGCGCTGGCTGGGTTGCTGCCAGAAATCGGCAGCCAGCCGACCGGCCCAGTGGGCGACGGGATCACTCACCACCACCACCGGGTCGTCTTCGCCTGGTGGCCTGGCGACTGCGGCTTCCGGGCCGATCACGGCGGCCACTGCACCGGCGGCCAGGGCCTCGGGCCAGAAGGTTCCGCCATCCACCTGGGCACCGGGCAGTCCCACGAAAAGAGTGCCCGGCTCGACCCGGCGGGAATCGCAATGGATGCCCAGCACCTCGGCGTTGGCACAGGCCGGCGGCACCGCCAGGCCGGCACGAAGCAGCAGCGGGTGGAGCAGCGGATCAGGCAGCGGATGCATCGGCAGCGCCGGAGCTGGAGACGGAAGCCTTTCTAGACGCCTGGACCGGGAAATCCGTTCTCCTGCAACCAAGTCCGGAGACGGGGGCCGGCCAGGCGCGGCGAGACCCGCGGCAACTCGCGCCGCGTACCGTCCTGCTCGATCGCCAGCACCGGCACCGTCAGGTCGTAGCGGGCCTTGAGGGCGGGATCGCCATCCACATCCAGGCACTGCAGTGGCAGGGCTGGCTGCAGAGCCCGCAACCGCTCTTCCAGGCCTTGGCACAGGCAGCAGTCGTGGCGGGTGTAGAGGATCAGCTCAGCCATGGCTCATGCGGGGGGCAGTCGGGAGCGCTTCAGTCGGGAACGGGATCGCAGCCGCAGGGGGTGAAGGGATGGCAACGCAGCAGCCGGCCGGCGGTGAGCCAGCTGCCACGCCAGGGTCCATGACGGCGGATCGCCTCAAGGCCATAGGCGCTGCAGCTGGGGATGAAGCGGCAACGGGGTCCGAGCAGCGGCGAGAGCCAACGGCGGTAGAGGCTGATCAGTCCGAGCAGCAGCAGGGTCAGCCAGCGCGTTGCCCAACCACCCTGGCGGGGGGCAGCCAGCGGATCACCGGTTGGGAGCAGGGTCTCCAGCCCCGGGCTCGGGGCCAGACCAAGGGCTTCAGGGCCAACCGATAGGATCGATCGTTGGCGCTCCAAGACAAGGGCCTGCAGGACAGCGTCCAGCTTGCTCCATGACGCGGTCGCCGCTCCCCCTGTCCTGGGGGATTTCCGTCCCACGATCCAACCTTCATGTCTCGCTACCGCGGCCCTCGTCTGAGGATCACGCGGCGCTTGGGAGACCTCCCCGGTCTCACCCGTAAGGCCGCCAAGCGGTCCTATCCCCCCGGTCAGCACGGCCAAGCCCGTCGCAAGCGCTCCGAATACGCCATCCGCCTGGAAGAGAAGCAGAAGCTTCGCTTCAACTACGGCATCTCCGAGCGCCAGCTCGTGCGCTACGTCAAGAAGGCGCGCGCCCAGGAGGGTTCCACAGGAACCAACCTGCTGAAGCTGCTCGAGAACCGCCTTGACAATCTTTGTTTCCGCGTGGGCTTTGGTCCCACGGTGCCTGGTGCCCGCCAGCTGGTGAACCATGGCCACGTGACCGTGAACGGCCGCGTCGTGGATATCCCCAGCTACCAGTGCCGGGCCGGTGATGTGATCGCCATCCGTGAACGCAAGCAGAGCAAGCTCCTGGCTGAAGCCAACCTTGCCTTCCCGGGTCTGTCCAACATTCCCCCCCATCTTGAGTTCGACAAAGCCAAACTCACCGTCAAGGTGGGTGGCAAGATCGAGCGCGAATGGGTGGCTCTGGAGATCAACGAACTCCTGGTGGTTGAGTTCTACTCCCGCAAAGTCTGAGGTCGCCATCCGGCTGCCTTCAGCAGCTCGATATGGCGTCAGGCCCTCGCCTTACGGCGAGGGCTTTTCTGTGGGGGGCTTTGTTGAGGTCAGTCTTTTTGAGAAGTTTTTTCGTGGCAGCTCTTCGCCCGTACCCCCCCTATTCGACCCGTCACCCCTTGTTCGAGCAGGGTGCTCACTGCTGAGCCGTGCCCCGCCTCAGGCTTTCGTCCAGTTAGCGGTCGTCTACGCCCCTTCGATCAGCGTCTCCAGAGCAGCGGTCACATCGGGCTGCCGCATCAGCGCTTCGCCCACCAGCACCGCATCGGCGCCGGCGCTCTGCACCCGGTCGAGGTCGTCGCGGTTGAACAGGCCCGATTCGCTCACCAGCAGGGCCCCCCTGGCGCGCACCTGGGCTCCGTAGCGCTGCATCAGCTGCTCGGTGGTGGCCAGATCGGTGTGGAAGGTGCTCAGATCACGGTTGTTGATGCCGATCAGCGTCACCCCGTCGAGGGCCAGCACCCGCTCCATCTCGGTGGCATCGTGCACTTCCACCAGCACCGCCAACCCCAGACTGCGGGCCACCTTGAGCAGGTAGCCCAGGTCTTGATCGGTGAGGATGGCGGCGATCAGCAGGGCCGCGTCGGCGCCGGCCGCACGGGCCTGGTACAGCTGATAGGGGCTGAGGATGAAGTCTTTGCAGAGCAGCGGCAGGGCCACCACCTGGCGCACCTGCACCAGCACCTCGAAGCCGCCCTGGAAAAAGGTCTTGTCGGTGAGCACCGACAGGCAGCTGGCGCCACCGGCCGCGTAGCCGGCGGCAATGGCTTCGGGGTCGAAGTCTTCGCGGATCACACCCTTGCTGGGGCTGGCCTTCTTCACCTCGGCGATCACGGCGGGCTTACGGCAACTGGCCCGCAGGGCCGCCACGAAGTCCCGCGGGGCCGGCAGGTCGACCACCTGAGCCTTGAGCTGCTCCAGGCTCACCCGCTCCCGCGCGACCGCCACCTCCCGGTCTTTTTCCCAGACGATCTTCTCGAGGATGTGGCGGGGTTCAGCCTCCGGATGGGGAATGCCGTAGGTGAGGTGGGCCACCTTCACGGGGGGATTGGGCGGGCGGCGGCGGATCTCCATGCGGGTTCAGAACGGGGAAAGGAAAAGGAGACGGGGGTGGTCCAGTGGGGTGACCCCTCAGCCCACGGCCATGGCGGCCTGCTTGTAGGCCACCTCGACCACCTCGCTGAGGGTGGGATGGGTGTGCACTTCGCTGGCCAGCTGCTGGACGTTCTGGCGGCGGGCCACGGCGTTGGCGATCTCCTGGATCAGATCAGCGGCGTGCAGGCCGTAGATGTGGGCGCCGAGCACTTCGCCACTGCTCTTGTTGAACAGCAGCTTCATCAGACCATCGCTCTCCAGCTCAGCCAGGGCCTTGGAGTTGGCCTTGAAATAGCTGCGCACCATGCCCAGCTCGAAGCCGTCACGTGCCGCCAGCGCCCTGGCGTCGGCTTCGCTCAGACCCACCGAACTGATCTCGGGGTGGGTGAAGGTGGCCGCCGGAATGGAGCGGTAATCAATCTCCCGGCCATGGCCCAGGATGTTGTCGATGGCCACGGTGCCCTGGGCGGCGGCGGTGTGGGCGAGCATCATCTTGCCGGTCACATCGCCCACGGCCCAGAGGTGGGGAACCGGTTCTCCATGCACGAGCACGCGCATCCGGTCATCCACCGGGATGAAGCCGCGGTTGGTCTCCACTCCCACGGAGGCCAGGTTGAGGTCCTTGCTGCTGGGAACCCGGCCGGTGGCCACCAGGACCGCATCGACCTCCAGGGTTTCGACCAACTCGCGGCTCTTCATGTCGGCCAGTTCAATCATGACCGGGCAGCCCGGTGTCACCTTGCGCGCCAGCAGGCCCGATCGAGCATCGATGTCGCGGCCGTCGATCAGCTTGCGGGCCGCGATCTTGGCGATGTCGGGATCGAAGGTGGGCATCACCCGATCCAGGGCTTCAATCATCGTGACTTCACAGCCCAGGGCTGTGTAGACATCGGCAAACTCCAGTCCGATGTAGCCACTGCCGATGATCGCCAGCCAGCGGGGCAGCCACTCCAGGCTCACCGCTTCGTCGCTGGTGAACACGGTGCGGCCGTCGGTCTCGATGCCAGGTGGCACGAAGGGTTCCGAACCGGTGGCGAGGATCACCTCGCGGGCGGTGTAGGGGCGCTCGAGGCCACTGCCGCTCTCCCGCACCACCACGCGCTGCACCCCATCCAGGCGGCCCTTGCCCCGCAGGATGGTGGCGCCGGCCCGCTCCAGGGACTTGGTGAGATTGCCGCGGATCGTGGCCACCAGCTGGTTGGCGTGGTCGGCGATTTTCTGGCGCTCGAAGCGCACCGGCGCCGCATGGATGCCGAAGCCGGCCAGATGCTCGGCATCGGCCAGCTCGCGCACCCTGCCGCTGGCGGCCAGCAGAGCTTTGGAGGGCACACAGCCGCGATTCACGCAGGTGCCACCCATGTCGCGGGATTCGACGATGGCGACGCTCAGACCATGCTCTGCGGCATGTTTGGCCGCATCGAAACCGCCGTAGCCGGCGCCGATCACGATCACGTCGTAGTCGAAGGTCGCGTCGCTCACCGGGGCCGCTGCATCACTGATGCGGCATTCTCTCCTGTGGCTGGCTCCCGCGTTGCAGGATCCCCTGCCGCCAGCGTTCGAGCAGCAGCGGCGCTGCCGCCACCGCCACGTTCAGGGATTCCACCGCTGGGCTGTGGGGAATGGTGACCCGATGGCTGGCGAGAGTCAGGAGGTCGCTGCTGATGCCTCCGCCTTCGTTGCCCAGCAGCAGGATCGTGGGCCGGCGCCAGTCCAGCTGCCAGTAAGCGATCGGGGCCTCCTCCGCCTCCAGCGCCGATGGCGCCATGGAGGCCACCACCTGATAACCAGCCTCCCGGGCCTGGCGCAACCGCAGCCGCAGCTCCTCCTCCTCGAGGCGCTCCAGCGGCAGCTCCAGGGCGGATCCGGCGGAGGCTCGCAGCACCTTGGGCTGGAATGGATCGGCACCGCCGGCAAGCCAGAGCCGCTCCACCCCCGCCGCCAGAGCCGTGCGCATCAGGGTTCCCAGATTGCCGGGGTCCTGCAGCCGGTCAAGGACCAGCAGGAATGCGGGCAGCGTGCCATTGACGCAGAGGGGCAGCGGCAGGGTGAGCACCACCCCATCGGGGTGCTCGGTGGTGGCGGCAGCGGCCAGCACTTCGTCGCTCACCCGGTGCAGGCGCGTGCTGGCAGGCAGGGCCGCAACCAGCTCGGGGTGGCTCCCTTCCCAACGGGTCGTGAGCAGCAGATCACAGGGCTGCAGCCTCAGCCGCAGGACTTCCTGCAGCAGGTGCGTGCCCTCAAGCAGCATCAGGCCTGCATCACGGCGGCCTCGAGAATGGTGCAACTGGCGCAGGTTCCGCACCAAGGGGTTGCGGCGGCTGCGGATCAGACCCTCGTCGCTGCTCAGGCTTTCCTCGCTGCTCAGCCATTCCTCGTCGGGCTGCTGTCCAGGGCGATCCACGCCCGAATCAGAAGCTCTGGTGGCGCCGGACATGCATGTGATCGCGAACGAGGACGGACCCATCACCGATGTCAAGACCATTGACCACAGCGACTTCACCTTGGAGGCCTTCGGCCTCGAGGTTCTCGATCAACTTCTTGATGACGATGTCTTCAACCGTGGACTGATCAAAGGAATCAGGTGTAAGTCTCTCAAGAAACTTACCGACTTTGGAAGCAACGACTTCGGAGGCGTTGGTGATCTTGAGGACGATCATGAGAAAAGTGCGGATGGGGAGACTTGAACTCCCACGACATTGCTGCCACTAGTACCTGAAACTAGCGCGTCTACCAATTCCGCCACATCCGCTGGCGCGCCGCTCGTTGCGACTGGAAGACCATACGGCATGGTCCGCCCTCCCTCCAATACCGCCTCCGGGAATGCTCGCCATCGGCGTGGGCTGACTGGGCTGACGCCGGCAGCGGATCGTGGCTAGGCAAGGGACTCGGGACGAGACAGTTCAAGGGGCGGCCGTCTAGACGGTCACACCGATCATTGTCAAGATGCCGCAACCGAAGACGGGACAGCCGCAGCCATGACCTACACCATTGTCCCGCCCCAGAAAATTCTCAATCCCCAGCTGGAAATTGCCGGCGGTCATGCCCTTTCCGGCGAAATCCGCGTCAGCGGTGCCAAGAATTCCGCCCTCGTGCTGATGGCGGCCTGCCTGCTGACCCGTGATCCGATCAGGCTGCGCAATATCCCTCCCCTCACCGACATCACGGCCATGGGAGAGATCCTGGCGGCTCTTGGAGTGCAGGTGATCCGTCAGGGAGAGGCGATTGAGCTGAACGGTGATCACATCAACCAGTCCACCGCTCCCTATGAGCTGGTCAACAGCCTGCGGGCCAGCTTCTTCTGCATTGGCCCCCTGCTGGCCCGCACCGGCATGGCGAAGATGCCCCTGCCCGGTGGCTGCCAGATCGGATCGCGGCCGGTGGTGGAGCACGTCAAGGGGCTCAAGGCCCTGGGTGCCCAGGTCACGATTGACCATGGCGTCGTCACGGCGGTCGTGCCCGGTCAGGGACACCGTCTGCGGGGCGGTCGCATCCATCTCGATTGCCCGAGCGTCGGGGCCACCGAGACCCTGATGATGGCGGCCGCCCTGGCCGAGGGCGAGACCACGATCGACAACGCCGCCCAGGAACCCGAAGTGGTGGATCTGGCGGGCCTGCTGATCGCCATGGGAGCCCGGGTGCGTGGCGCCGGCACCCAGACGATCACGATCGTGGGTGTCGACCGCCTGCACGGCACCGACTACGCCGTGATCCCCGATCGGATCGAAGCCGGCACCTACCTGCTGGCGGCGGCGATCACCCGCTCCCATCTGCGGGTCGCCCCCGTGATCCCCGAGCACCTCGGCGCCGTGATCACCAAGCTCGAGGAAGCCGGCTGTCGCATTGAGAACGACGGCATCGGCCTCACCCTGCGGGCGGACAACGTTCGGGCGGTTGATCTGCGCACCCAGCCTTTCCCCGGCTTCCCCACCGACCTGCAGGCTCCGTTCATGAGCCTGCTCGCCACGGCGGAGGGCACCAGCGTGATCACCGAAAACATCTTCGAGAATCGGCTGCAGCACGTGGCTGAGCTGCAGCGCATGGGTGCTTCGATCCGCATGAAGGGCAATACCGCCTTCGTGGAGGGCGTCTCCCGGCTGAGCGGTGCACCGGTGCAGGGCACGGATCTGCGGGCCTCGGCGGCGATGGTGCTGGCCGGTCTGGCCGCCGAGGGCATCACCACCGTGCAGGGCCTCGAGTACCTCGATCGCGGCTACGCCGACCTTGAGGGCAAGCTCAATGGTGCCGGCGCGGCGATTCGGCGCACCAGCGCCGGCTGATGACGCCAGCCCAGGAAGGGGCCCCACGTAGGATCTGAGGCATGGGAGCGTGCCGGAATTGGTAGACGGACTCGACTCAAAATCGAGCGCCTTCGGGCATGTGGGTTCAAGTCCCACCGCTCCCATCTCGCCCCAGCGTTCCACCATCCGCTTCAGCCATCGTGTCCATCCCTCCGGCGCCCCTTTCCCCGGTGATGGACACCTATGCCCGCTTCCCCCTGGAGCTGGTCAAGGGCAAGGGGGTGCATGTCTGGGACAGCCAGGGCGACCGCTATCTCGACTGTGTCGCCGGCATCGCCGTCTGCACCCTTGGCCATAGCGACCGGGTGTTGAAGCGGGCCCTCTGCCGCCAGCTGGGCAAGCTGCAGCATGTCTCCAACCTCTACCGGATCCCGGAGCAGGAACAGCTGGCGGCCGCCATCACCGCCCGCAGCTGCACCGATCGGGTCTTCTTCTGCAATTCCGGCGCCGAGGCCAACGAGGCCGCCATCAAGCTGGCCCGCAAGCATGGTCATGGGACGCGGGGCATCACCCAGCCCCTGATCCTCACGGCCCAGGCCAGCTTTCACGGCCGCACCCTGGCAGCCGTCACCGCCACCGGTCAGCCCAAGTATCACCAGGGGTTCGAGCCCATGGTGCAGGGCTTCCGCTACTTCCCCTACAACGACATCGCCGCGTTCGAGGCCCTGCTGGCCGACTGCGAGGCCCAGGGGCCGGCGGTGGCGGCCGTGCTGATTGAGCCGATCCAGGGTGAGGGCGGTGTCATCCCCGGTGATCCAGTTTTTTTTGCTCGGTTGCGCCAGCTCTGCGACGAGAAGCAGATCCTGCTGATCTTCGACGAAGTGCAGATCGGCGTGGGCCGCAGCGGTCGGATGTGGGGCTATGAAATCCTCGGTGTCGAACCCGACGCCATCACCCTGGCCAAGGGGCTGGGCGGCGGCGTGCCGATCGGCGCCCTGGCGGTGAAGGCGGCCGTTGACCACTTCCGTCCCGGCGAGCACGCCAGCACTTTTGGCGGCAACCCACTGGCCTGCCGGGCCGGCCTCACGGTGCTGCGCGAGATCGATCGGCGTTCGCTCCTGCCCCATGTGGAGCAGATGGGGCAGGTGCTGCGGCAGCTGCTCGAGGAGCTGGTTCGCCGCCATCCCCACCTGCTGGAGGGATGCCGAGGCTGGGGCCTGCTCCAGGGACTGGTGCTGCGTCCGGAGGCCCCCACCGCTCCCGAGATCGTCAAGGCGGCCATGGCCCAGGGGCTGCTGCTGGTGCCCGCCGGCCCCCAGGTGGTGCGCTTCGTGCCGCCGCTGGTGATCCAGGCGCGTCACCTGCACAAGGCGGTGAAGCGCCTGGAGAAGGCCCTGCTCAGCCTGGCCTGACGGGGTGGCCCTCGATGCCTTCGCCGACCTGATCGAGCCCTTCCAGCGGCGCGGTGTCGACCTCGGTCTGGAGCGATTGACGTGCGCCCTGGCGGACCTCGGCCATCCGGAACGCCGCTTCCGCACCGTGCAGGTGGCTGGAACCAACGGCAAGGGATCGATCGCCACCCTGGTCCACGCGGCCCTGTTGCAGGCCGGGATTCGCTGCGGGCTCTACACCTCTCCCCACCTGGTGAGCTGGTGCGAGCGGATCCGGCTCGGCGCAGCGCCGATTCCCGCCCCGGAGCTGCGCCGCCAGCTTGAGGCGCTGCAGAGGGTGGGGCAGCGGCACCGGCTCACCCCGTTCGAACTGGTCACCGCCGCCGCCTTCTGCGCCTTTGCCGAGGCAGACCTGGAGCTGGTGGTGCTGGAGGTGGGGCTGGGGGGGCGACTTGATGCCACCACGGTCCATCCCCGGCGCGAGGTGATCGGCTTTGCCGCGATCGGCATGGATCACGCCGAATTTCTCGGATCGGATCCCGGCCAGATTGCCGCGGAGAAGGCCGGCGTGTTGCGGCCGGGTTCTGTGGCGATCAGCGGCCCCCAGAGCCCAGCCGTGGCGGCGGTGTTGCAGGAGCGGGCCGAGACGGTCGGGGCGGAGTTGCGCTGGATCGAGCCAGCCGTGGCGGCAGATCGGGGTGACGATTGGCTCCACAGCGATGGACTCACCTACCGCTGCGGCCTGAGTGGAGCGGTGCAGCGGCACAACAGCGCCGTGGCCCTGGGGATGCTGCGGGCGCTGATCGAAGGCGGCTGGCCGATCAGCGAGGAGGCGATCGCGGCGGGATTCGCGGCGGCCCGCTGGCCCGGCCGGCTGCAACCCGTGCACTGGCAGGGCCGCTCCCTGCTGCTGGATGGGGCCCACAATCTGCCGGCCGCCGAGGCCCTGCGCGCTGAGCTCGACCAGCGGGCTGCCCAGGGAACGATCGCGGCGGCAGGGGAACGGATCTGGTTGCTCGGCATCCTGGCCAACAAGCAGGGGCCGGCGATGCTGCGGGCTCTGCTGGCCCCGGGCGATCGGGCCTGGATCGTGCCGGTCAGCGGCCATTCCTGCTGGAGCCAGGACCAGCTGGCAGAGGCCTGCCCGGAGCTGGCCAGCCAGCTGCAGGCGGCGGCGGATTGGGCCTCGGCCCTGAACACCCTGCCGCCTGCTGGAACGACCCCGCTGATCGTGGCGGGTTCCCTGTATCTGATCGGCAGCCTTCTCGCCGTCGCTGCGACAGAGTGAAGCCAGACGCCGCCAGCACCGTGATGCCTGTCGTTCAGCTTCCGGTGCTCCGCCAGCCCGCGGCCACGACGCCTCGGAGGTCGCGGGGGGCATCAACGGGCTGTCGCAGCGGGCTGAAGCGACTGGATCTCGTCAGCGGACTCAGGGGACTGTTGGGTGGGCTGTTGGCCTGCACCCTGCTGCTCCTGCTGCTGCCGGCCGGTTTGCCGCCAGCTGCCGCCCTCGACACCGCCGCGGGGGTTGGATTGCAGGAGCGGGCCCTGTTCCAGGAGAGGGTCGACTACACCCTGACCAACCAGAGCGGCCAGGACTTCAGCGGCCAGGACCTGGCCAGCTCCTCCTTTGCTGGAGTGGTGGGGCGTCAGGCCAATTTCCACGGCGCCGACCTGCATGGGTCGATTCTCACCCAGGGCGCCTTTGCCGACGCTGATTTCAGCGGCGCCGACCTCAGTGATTCCCTGATGGACCGGGGCGATTTCAGCGGTGTCGATTTCCGGGGCGCGGTGCTGCGCGGCGCGATCGCCTCCGGGAGCAGTTTCGCTGGTGCCAATGTGACCGATGCCGACTTCAGCGACGCCCTGCTGGACCGCTCTGATCAGAAACAGCTCTGCCGCAGCGCCGAGGGCACCAACCCGATCACTGGGGTTGACACCCGCCTCAGCCTGGACTGCGGCTGAACCCCTAACGACTGACCGGTCAGCGCTTTCATGATCAGGCGGCGTTGGAGGCGCCCGTTGATCGGGCCGCATCCAGATACCAGCCGCGCAGCTTGCCGGGATTGAGCAGGCCGGCAGGGTCGTAGAGGGCCTTGGCCGCCACCTGATCGGTATCGACCACGCCAAGGCCGCCATCCTCGACGCTGATCACGTGCGGATTGAAGATCAGCGCTCCAAGGCTGCGGCAATGGTCCATCAGGGCTTGCAGGCGTTCGTTGTCGTGCCAGCGCAGCAGCGGCAGCCCTGCCAGCCGCGCCGCGCCGGACTGCCGCACGGCCTCCAGGTGCCAGAGCACATCGCCGCCCCAGCTGTCTCGCAAGGCCTCCAGCGCTGGCCCCTCCGGCTGGGGCAGGAGCATCTGCAGGTAGGTCCAGCCAGGGGTATGGGACCGCCAGTGCAGGGTGGTGTGGTTCCAGGTGAGCTCCCGCAGGGGCAGTCCACGGCTCTGACCCTGGGGCGCCTGCCAGCAGACACTGCCACCTCGCTGGGCCAGCCAGTGCGGCAGCAGATCAAGGCTGTCGGGGGCGGCCAGCAGCAGCAGCCGATGCTCTCCCGCCTGCGGCGACGGACACCCCTGCGGCCAGGGGGAGCGTTCGGCGATCGGTGCCTCCAGCAGGCAGAGGGCATTGAGCAGCAGCGCCGTGGTTGGCAACTCCTGGGCCACGGCCAGGGCGTCCTGCCAGTGGGAGAACCCCACCACCAGCTCCTGCCACGCCACCGCTTCGGTGGTCGCCAGGGTCAGGGCGGTGAGGATGCCATTGGTACCGTACGCGTGGTTGAGCGGGCGGCTGGCCTCCGCATCCAGCTGCAGCAGCCGCGGTTCCGGCTCCAGGGTCACGATCTCGAGCCCGAGCAGATGGCCTGGATCCCGCAGAAAGCCCCAGCGCAGCGATCCGATACCACCGGAGCCACCGGCGATGAAACCACCCAGGCTGGAGGTGCGGTAGGTACTGGGCACCAGGCGCAGCGCCCGCCCATGGCCGGCCAGCTGCTGATCCAGGGGGGCCAGCAGGCAACCGGCCTCCGCCGTGATCACCCCGCTGTGGGGATCGACCCGTCGCAAGCGGTTCAGGCCGGAGAGATCGAGCACCACCCCACCAGCCAGGGGGACGCACTGGCCGTAATTCCCGGTGCCGGCACCCCGCAGCGTCAGTGGCACGGCATGGCGGGCACAGGCTGCCGCCACCGCCATCACCTGATCGGTGGAGTTGGCGCTGACCGCCAGCTGGGCGCTGTGGTTCTGGAGCAGCGGCACCAGCACCGGCGAGTAGTCGTGATAGTCGCTGGAGCGCCGCCGGAGCTCACGGGCCATGGCAGCCGTCTGGTCCGCCTGCTGCGGCCCCTGATCACCGCTGGCCGATGGCAGGGGGCCCACCAGCGGCAGATCGGGGTGATGCCGCGCCAGGTCGTCGGCGATGGCACGCACTGCGTCGACGGAACAGTGTCCCGCTGCCGCCAGCAGGGCCGCGGCGTCGTAGGTGCTGTGGGCGGCTGGGCTGGGAGCCTGGGCGCTGGGTTGCGGCGAGTCTGTCGAGGGCATGCAGGGAGGTGATCAGCTCAGGGGCGGGGATGGGCGGTCATGCCCCCCATACTGGCCAGAACGGCCGCCGGCTGCTGCGACAGCGGTGGTGGCAACCAGTGACCGCCTCGCAGCACCCGTCGCTGCGGTGAGCGTGCCAGCACCTCGCTCCAGGAGCAGGCCGCCAGCACGACCAGGTCCGCCGGCCCCCCCTGGCGCAGCACCCCGTCCCAGGGAAGACGCAGCAGCCGCGCCGCTTCGGTGCTGAAAGGAGCCAGCCCCTGGCGCAGCCAGGGGGCCTGATGGCTGGCGGCCACGCTGAAGCGCAGCACCTCGATCGGATCGAAATCGCTGCCGGGGAACCAGGGATCCTGCACGTTGTCGCCGCCGATGGCCACCAGCACCCCGGCGGCCTGCAGTTGGCGCACCGGCGCCTGGGGCCGCAGCCGCGGTGTGCAGCCCGGCCTGCGATCCAGCAACCAGTGGTTGGTGCCCGGCAAGGCCACCACGGCCACACCAGCGGCGGCGAGCTGATCGAGCAGGGGCCTCAGTTGCCGTTCCGGTAACAGCGCCAGGCTGCTGGCGTGGCTGCAGGTGATCGGCACGGAACAGGGCTGGTGGCGCAGTGCCTGGAGCAGCATCCGCACGCCACGGGCCTGACCCTGGTCGCTTTCGTCGATGTGCAGATCGATGCCGCAGCCGTGGCGCTCCGCCAGCCTCAGCAAAGCCTCCAGGGCCCGCTGGTCGTCGCGGCTGGGGCGATAGGGCGGGCCGAGCACACCACCGAGCAGTCCACCCGTCGCTGCGACCCTTGCCGCCAGGGCCTCGCCAGCCGGAGTGCCCCAGTGAGCCAGGGGCACCAGGGCCACCAGCTCCAGCTCCAGCCGATCGGCCCAGCGGAGGCGAAGCGCCTCCAGGGCCTGCCAGCTGGGCTCCCACCAGGCACCGAGGCTGTCGATGTGGCTGCGCATCGCCCGCAGGCCCTGCCGCCAGGCCCGCTCCAGGGCCCGTTCGCCCCGCCCGTGAATCTGCTCCTGGGTGCGTTCGTTGGCCTCGTTGCGATTGGCTGCCATGGCACCGGCGATCGTCCCGGACCGGTTGGCATGGCGCGCCCAACTGAAGGCTTTATCGAGGTGGGCGTGGGGTTCCACCAGGGGTGTGAGGGCCAGGGGCAGGGCGGCGGGATCGAGCCCGTGGTGGGGGCAGCCTGGCCAGGCCTCGATGGCCGCGATACGCCCATCGACACAACGCAGACGGACGGCCACCAGTCCATCGGCATCCGCTGCGGGCAGGCCCGTCAGGCCCGGATCGAGAAGCTGGCGCGGCAGCTGCAGGTCCAGGGCGCTAGGTGGGGCTGTCTGGTCAGGGCCGGCTTCGGGATTCAACGCCTGGCCTCCTTCTCCTGACCCTTCGGGTCTGGGCGGCGTTCTTCACCGGCCTCAAGCACCCAGAAGTGTCCAGCCATGGCCAGGGTCGAGACGGTGTAGTGGGGCAGCCGCCAGTTGGGCAGGAGCTGCTGGCCACCGATCTCGGTGCTGTAGAGACTGCCCACTCCGAAATCGATGCGGCGACTCTGGCTGCGGGCCAGCTGGCCGAGCACTCCGTGCTGGGCCCTGACCAGGCCATGGCAATCACTGATCACCAGTCGGATCATCAGCGGCAATCCCTTCTCGCTGCAGAGCTCTTCGGAAGCCATCGCCGCCAGCCGATCGCCGGCAAACCGTTCGAACTCGTCGGGGCCGGGGTTGGTGGCCGCCAGGCCAGCGACCCCCAGGAGCACCACGGGCAGGCCCACGAGCCAGGGTGTCAGCGATCGGGAGGGCAAGCGAGGTGATGACGCGGGTGCACAGGTTCGCAAAGTTCAGCTCTGGGGAGGGACCGGCGCTGCGGCTCCGGCTGGAACCGGTGGTGCATCGGCCTTGAGAAAGTCCTGAGCTCGGCACTGGCTGTAGCGGGAAACGGCCTGCTCCTGGAGCGCATCGCCTTTCAGGAGAGCGGGATTGCGGCGGCGCAGCTCGGCCAGCTGTTGCTGCTGCTGGGCTTCCAGCACCATCCGCCGCGCCCGGTGGCGAGCCTCCCAGCGTCGCCGCCGCTGCGACTCCGCCTCCCTCCAGGCCGCGAGAGCCGCCTCGTAACGCTCCCGATCGAGTTCCTGGTCTTCAGGCCGATAGCGAGCCTCAAGCTCCTCATCAGGGGGCTGTGGTCGTGGTGCGGGGGTGTAAGCCTCCAGGCGCTGATCGGCGAGGGTCTGCCGGGTGCGGCGCAGCTCCGTCACCAAGGCGAGCATGGGCTGGCGCTGCTGACGGCAGCGGGCCAGATCGGCCTGCAGCCGTTGCTGAGCCTGCTCCCGTCGCCGCCGTTCCTGGGCTGCCTCTGAGGCCAGGCGCTTGTCCACACCGGGCAGGCAGCGCAGCTCGCGCCAGGGCCCCAGCAGGGGAGGTCCCGAAGCAGCGGCCAGGTTGCGGCAACGCTGCCGGCCAGCCTCACTCACCCCAACCCCTGCCAGGGCACAGCTGCTCAGCAGCAGGGACAGGGCCAGCAAGGGCGTGACCAGGCGGAAGGGTCTCGCGACCAGACCGTCTCCGGCAGGGGGTGGGTCAGGGGAGGGGAAGCGACCGGCAGCCACGCGGTCTAAACCTGCATTGGATCGGCATGGACGCTAGAGCCCGAGCCGGGCGATGGGTTGACTCGTCCCAGGGCACCCTGCCGGCACGCCATCCCGGCAGGGTGGTCATGCGCTGTGGTGCAGCCTGTGCTGATGTAAGTTCTGCCTACCCACGGCGGGCGTCGCCAAGTGGTTAAGGCAGCGGCTTGTGGCGCCGCTATTCGGGGGTTCGAGTCCCCTCGCTCGCCCTCTTTCAGACCGGTGGCTTGTCCACCGGTTTTTTGCTCTGAAGCGTGATCGAGTCGCAAGCGCTGCAGGGGTGCCTTGTCGTTTCGCTTTCCGTCTCCGGCTTCGGTGGACCAGGCGATTCCTGTGCCATGGAGCGTGTCTGAGACGCATCGTGCATGGGCCGGTTGGACCAGCCCCGAAGTCCTGATCAGGAAGCCTCTGTCTCCTGATGCTGGCCCCCCAGGACATCCAGGAGCCGATCGGCACCCGGCCAATCCCGCACCGGATCAGCGCAGACCAGCCCGGTCTCCTGCTCCACGGCCACCATGGCCGCAGCGGCCTGATCGGCGCTGAGATGGGCGGTGTTCAGAGCAATCGCCGCCACCCGAGGCGGGGGTGTGAGCCCCGGACGTCCCAGGGCAGCCACCGCTTCCAGGGTGGCGATCAGCTCGGCCAGCGCGGGCAGGGCAATGCTGGGGTGGCGCTGGATCGTGGTCTGGCCGGCCCGATGCACCAGCAGCAAGGCCGTGGGCTGGCTGCCACGCAGCAGGGGCAGGGTGGCGGTGGAGCCGGGGTGGCAGAGGGATCCCTGCCCTTCCACAACAAGCAGTCCCTGGCTGTCCAGGCCATCCGCCGCTGTCAGCACGGCCTGCTCCACCGCCCCGGCGGCGTAGTCCACCCGCACCGCATCAAGGGGAATGCCACGGCCGCTGATCAGGATGCCGGCCTGACCGGTGCCCACGAACCGGGCCGGCAGACTCCTCCTACCTGCGGCGGCGACCAGCTCCAGGCAGGCACTCATCTTCCCGACCGCCATGTCACTGCCCACCGCCAGCACCCGCCGGCAGGGCAGGGTCGCCGCCCGGGCCGATCCCACCACCAGGCCGGGTGGCTCCTGCCGCAGATCCCAGATCCACTGGCCGGGCTGCAGCCGCGCCGCCAGCTCCGGATCGTCGCCAAGGCGACTGTGCAGGCCACTGGCCACGCACAGGCCCGCCTCCAGGGCCGCGGCCACATCCCCCCAGAGTGCCGGCGGCAACTTGCCGCCGGCGGGGGCCAGACCCACCACCGCCACGCGAGGTCCGAGCGGCAACGCCTCACGGAGGCTGGCCAGAACCGGCAGATCCCGGGGGATTCCTGTCAGCTCCTGAACGCGGCGACCGGCGTTCTCCGGGTCAATCACCGCCACGATCGGCCCATGGCGGTAGCGCAGCATCGCCAGGCCGGTCTTGCCGCCCAGATCCGTGAGCCCGCCGTGCTGCAGCAGCACGATCGGTGCGTCGTCCGTCAGCACGGCAGGTCCCCTAGCGAGGTTTCGGCAAGCCCTCCGTCCACCCCAATCCCCGGGCGATCGGACGGCCGCAGCTGGTCTCCCTCAAGGTCTGGCCCCAGGAAGGGATCGTCGACAAGGTTGAGGTGGCTGTCCAGATCGGGCCAGCGCACCAGTGGCAGCAGCTGGGACGCGGCGCCGTTGAGCAGGGCCGCATCGGAATAGCAGCCGAGCATCACCCCCAGTCCAAGCCGCTCGGCTGTGCGGGCCATCAGCAGGGCCTCGCTCAGACCACCACTCTTGAGCAGCTTGATGTTGATGCCGTCCACGTAGGGGGCCAGCCGCAGCAGATCCTCCACATTCCAGCAGCTCTCATCGGCCACCAGCGCCATCGGACAGTCGAGCTCCAGGGCGGCGAAGCCAGCCGTGTCCGCCTCCGGATCGCTGAGCGGCCCCAGGGGCTGCTCCACCAGCACCACGCCCTGGTGCTCCAGCCAGGGCAGCAGCGACCGGGCCGTTTCGAGGCCCCAGCCACCGTTGGCATCCACCTGCAGCTCACAGGGCTGCCCCGTGACCTGGCGGCGGCGCTCCAGGGCCACTGCCACCGCCTCCACCAGCTGCCGGTCGTGATCCGGCCCATCGGGGCTGCCGAGCTTGAGCTTGATGCGGCTGGCCGGCATCGCCTCCCACCAGCGCTCCAGCCGTGCCAGAACCGCCGCCACCGTTCCCAGGCCAAGGGTCACGCTGGTGGGCTCGCCGGCCTGGCGGTCCAGACCCCAGAGGCGCCAGAGGGGCTGGCCCAGCCGCTGCCCCCACCAATCCCAAAGGGCCAGGTCGACGGCGCAGCGCGCCGGCGGTGAGAGGTCTGCCAGCAGGGGCTGCAAGGCCTGCATCGGCTGGGGGGCCAGAGGCTCGATCCGGGGCAGGAACGCCGCGAGTTCTACCGCCAGTGTCTCGGTCTCGAAACAGCGGTGGCCGGTGTCGAACCCGCCGGTCTCCCCACGACCGATCACGCCCTCATGTTCGATCTCCAGCAGCAGGTGCTGCACCGCCGCCGTAGTGCCGCGGCTGATCGCCAGCGGCACCGCCTTGGTGAGGGTGAAGCGGTGTAACAGGCAGCGCATGCCAGCCAACAGCCCGTCAGGACAGTCAGATTGGAGTCACGCTGACACAATCACCGACGAGGCACCACATCGGTAACAGGAAGCACAGATTCGCGGGCCGAGGTGGCCTCAGATCACGGCAATCCAGACCCCTGCGATCCGCACCTTTGCGGCCCTGTTCACTCCATGCCCCATAGCGATGCGACCGCCTCGGCTATTCAGCAAATCCTGGAGGAGGTACACGCCCGCTTCCTGAACCTGCGTGACGGCGCTCCAGCTGACTACATCCCGGAGCTGGCCAAGGCTGATCCCGATGACTTCGGCATCGTGATCGCCACCACCGATGGCCGGGTCTACGAGGTGGGACAGACCCGCAAACTGTTCACGATCCAGTCGATCTCGAAGCCGTTCGCCTACGGCCTGGCCCTGAAATTGCTCTCGGCCGATCACATGCAGACGAAGGTGGGCGTGGAGCCCTCCGGCGACGCCTTCAACGCCATCAGCCTCCATCCGGTCAGCGGAATTCCCCGCAACCCGATGATCAATGCCGGCGCCATTGCCACCACGGCCCAGATCTGGGCCCACGATCCGGAGCGGGCCGAATCGATGCTGCTCGATTTCCTTTCGGACATGGCCGGCCATCGCCTGGAGGTGGATGAGGCGGTATTCCGTTCCGAGCGGGACACGGGGCACCGCAACCGGGCCATCGGCCATCTGCTGCGCAACTTCGATGTGATCAATGCCTCGCCGGAGCCCGGCCTGCAGCTCTATTTCCGCCAGTGCGCGGTGAAGGTCACCTGCCAGGACCTGGCGGTGATGGCGGCCACCCTGGCCTGCCAGGGCCGCAACCCACGCACCGGTGTGGTCACCCTGGACCCGGCGATCACCACCAATGTGCTGGCGGTGATGGGCAGCTGCGGCATGTACGACTACACCGGCCAGTGGCTGTACAACGTGGGCATGCCGGCCAAAAGTGGTGTGGGCGGCGGTGTGATGGCGGTGGTGCCCGGACGGGTGGGCCTGGCCGTCTACTCGCCGCCCCTCGATTCCTTCGGCAACTCCAGCCGCGGCATCGCCGTGTGTGAGGAGCTCTCCCATCGGCTGGAACTCCATCTGTTCGACCAACCCGCCCGCAGCGGCACCACGATCCGCTCCTCGGCCACCGGCAAGAACCGCTACTCGCGCCGATGGCGGAGCGCCGCCGAATTCGGCCATCTCGATCGTCATGGGGAGCGCATCCGGGTGCTGCAGGTGCAGGGGGTGCTCGATTTCGCCGCGGTGGAGGAACTGTTGTCTCACCTGGAGGCCAGTGTCATCTCCGAGTCGTTTGTGGTGATGGATCTGGCCCAGGTGGTGGGCCTGCCGTCGATCAGCGCCGGCCTGGTGCTGAACCAACTGGAGCTGCTGGCCCAGCGCGGCATCCGCTGCCTGCTCTGCCGGGGCGAGCATCTCGAGGGTTTCTGGCCAGGGGAGTCAGACACCCTTCCCCCCGACTGGTTCACGAGCCTCGACACGGCCCTGGAAACAGCGGAAAACCTGCTCCTTGAGAAGCTGCGGCTGGAAGACGCGCCAAACGCCCTGGAGTCCAACACGATCCACCTGCTCGAGGTTTTGCCGGAGGCCAGTCGGGCGGTCCTGGAACCATTGCTGGAACGGCGATCCTTCACCAAGGGTGAGCTGGTGTTCCGCCGTGGTGATGCCGGCCAGGAGCTGTTCCTGATCGAGGCGGGTTGCTTCAGTGCCGGTGAAGAACTCCAACCCGGTAAACGCATCCGTTTTGCCACATTCAGCACCGGCGTGAGTGTGGGGGAGATTGCCTTTCTCAATGGCACACCCCGCACCGCGGACATGGTGGCCGAGGAAGATGGCAGCTGCCTGGTGCTCCAGCGCGAGGCCTTTGACCGGTTGCATGAGGAGCGGCCGGATTTGGTGATCGAGATCCTGCTGGCCCTGCACGGGGATCTAGCCCTGAAGCTCCAGCGTGCCAACCAGCAGCTCTCGCTGCTGGAGCAGCGCTGAGCCTTCCAGAGCCCCACGGCGGTTGATGTCCGAAACTGGCGTCATGCAGGCCCCCTCCCGCCCCCAACACCCCGTCCCCGCAGAGCCGCTCTCTGCTCCTGTGCTCGACCCGGCAAAGCCACAGCAACGCGGCAGCTACTGGATCACCACCTTTGGCTGCCAGATGAACAAGGCGGATTCCGAGCGGATGGCAGGGATCCTCGAAGCGATGGGCTACGCCCCCGGCCGTGATGAACACACGGCCGATCTGGTGCTCTACAACACCTGCACGATTCGCGACAACGCCGAGCAGAAGGTCTACAGCTACCTGGGCCGTCAGGCCCAGCGCAAACGCGCCAACCCCCATCTCACCCTGGTGGTGGCGGGCTGCGTCGCCCAGCAGGAGGGGGAAGCGCTGCTGCGCCGGGTGCCGGAACTGGATCTGGTGATGGGTCCGCAGCACGCCAACCGGCTCGACACCCTGCTGAGCCAGGTGGAGAGCGGCCAGCAGGTGGTGGCCACCGGCGATCACCACATCCTGGAGGACATCACCACGGCCCGGCGGGACAGTGCGGTCTGCGCCTGGGTGAACGTGATCTATGGCTGCAACGAGCGCTGCACCTACTGCGTGGTGCCTTCGGTTCGGGGCGTTGAGCAGTCGCGCCGCCCCGAGGCGATCCGCCTGGAGATGGAAGGGCTGGCGGCGCGGGGTTACCGGGAAGTGACGCTGCTGGGCCAGAACATCGACGCCTATGGCCGCGATCTGCCCGGCATCACCCCCGAGGGGCGCCGTCAGCACACCCTCACGGATCTGCTCCGCTTCGTGCACGACGTGCGGGGCCTTGAGCGGATTCGCTTCGCCACCAGCCATCCCCGCTATTTCACCGACCGCCTGATCGACACCTGCGCCGACCTGGAGAAGGTGTGCGAACACTTCCACATCCCCTTTCAGAGCGGCGACAACGACGTCCTGCGGGCCATGGCCCGCGGCTACACGGTGGAGCGCTACCGGCGCATCCTCGACCGGATCCGGGAGCGCATGCCCGATGCCGCGATCAGCGCCGATGTGATCGTGGGTTTCCCCGGTGAGACCGATGCCCAGTACCGGCGCACCCTCGATCTGGTGGAGGAGGTGGGCTTCGATGCGGTCAACACCGCCGCCTATTCCCCCCGACCCAACACCCCCGCCGCCGCCTGGCCGGACCAGCTGAGCGAAGCAGTCAAGGTGGAGCGCCTGCAGGAGCTCAACGCCCTGGTCGAGACCCAGGCGAAACAGCGGAGTGCGCGCTACGCCGGCCGCTGCGAAGAGATCCTGGTGGAGGGCTCCAATCCCAGGGATCCGGCTCAGATGATGGGGCGCACCCGCACCAACCGGCTGACGTTCTTCCCGTCCAGCCGGCCTGATGGCAGCGTGATAGCTCCTGGTGATCTGGTCTCGGTGCGGATCGATCAGGTGCGTGCCTTTTCACTCAGCGGCGCCGTGCTCTGAAGCGATCGCTGATACCTTTGGCCCCTCTTCTCTGCCTCGATGGTCGTCGCGCCCACCCACCTCGGCCTGGTGTTCGGGGGGGCCTCCGGTGAGCACGCCGTGTCGATCCGCTCCGCCAACACCGTGGTGTCGGCTCTGCGCCGCGGTGCCAACGCCGAGCGCTATCGGCTCAGCTGCTTTTACATCGATCCCCAGGGCCGCTGGTGGCCGCCGGACGTGGCCGAAGCCGTGCTGGCCAAGGGAACACCTGCCGAACCCGGCGACCTGCCCCAGGCGCCCTCCCGCCCAGGCTTCCAGGGCTTTCCACCGGGTGCTCTGGAGGTGGAGGTGTGGATCCCCGTGTTGCATGGCCCGAATGGGGAGGACGGCACCATCCAGGGCCTGTTCACCCTGATGGGCGTTCCCTTCGTGGGCTCCGGCGTGCTGGGTTCCGCCGTGGGCATGGACAAACAGGCGATGAAGGCCGCCTTTGCCGCCGCCGCCCTGCCCCAGGTGCCCTACGCCTGCGTCGATGCCGCCGAACTCGCTGAGAACTCCGAGGCCCTCTGGACCCGCCTGGAGCAGCAGCTCGGCTATCCCTGCTTCGTCAAGCCCGCCAACATGGGCTCCTCGGTGGGAATCAGCAAGGCGGTCGACAGGCCAAGCCTGATCGAGGGCCTGCGCCAGGCCGCCGCCCTGGATCACCGGCTCGTGGTGGAGCAGGGCGTGGTGGCCAGGGAACTGGAATGTGCCGTGCTGGGGGGTGGAGCCAGGCCGTTGCAGGCATCGGTCGTGGGCGAGATCCGCTTTGATGCCGACTGGTACGACTACACCGCCAAATACAGCGAAGGTCTCAGCCACACTGTGATCCCAGCCGCGTTGGCACCCGAGGTGAGTGAGCGGATCCGCAACCTCGCCATCGCCGCCTGCCGCGCCGTTGGGGCCACAGGCCTGGCCCGGGTGGATTTTTTCTACGACGAGGCTGGTGCTGAGCTGCTGCTCAATGAGATCAACACCCTGCCGGGCTTCACCTCCCAGAGCATGTACCCGATGCTGTGGCAGGCCAGCGGCTTACCGCTTGAGGAGTTGTTGCATCAACTGGTGCAGGGCGCGAGAGAATGGGCTATGGCATCGGCAGCTGGAGACCCAACCCCATGACGCACGGCCTGCTCTGGCTTCCCCTGCTGCTGATCTTCATTCTCCTGCCGGCCCTGGGCTGGCTGGAGCGGCGTCGCCAGCACCTCTTCCGCACCTGGGCCGCCGGTTCGGAACTGGCCAAGCTGGATGGCTGTGGTGCCGCACGGCTCAAAGAGGGGGTGCTGAGCTGGAGCCGTTTTGAAGCCGGCACTCTCAAGCAGGCGGATGCCTTTCCGATCAAGCAGCTCGAACTGGTGGAGCTGCTGTCGCTCCATTCCGGTGAAGCGCCGCTCACCGATGAGAGCCATGGCAGTTGCCGGCTGCGGCTGGTGGGCGATGGCCGGCAGATGGATCTGCCCTTCTCCGATGCCGATCGGGCCCGCCGCTGGATGGATGAACTGATGGCGCGTTCCCGTTGCGACCTGTGAAAGCAGGCTCCCTGCAACCGGGGGTGGAACGGCGGCGTGAGCTGCGGCGCCAGCGTCGCCAGGAACGCCTCCGGAACACCTGGCGCCTGTTGGTGCTCAGCGGCCTCACCGCCGGCCTGGGCTACGTCCTGTTGCGCCAGGGCTGGACCCTCACCCGGCCTGATCAGGTGGAGGTACTGGGCAGCCGTCAGGTGAGCCGCGAGCAGGCCATCCAGGCCGCCGGCCTGCGCTTCCCACAGCCGTTGCTGACGGTCCATCCCCACGCCCTGATGGAGAGGCTTGCGGCGGCCCTGCCGGTGGAGAAGGTGCAGGTGAGTCGCCTGATGCTGCCGCCACGACTCCGCATCAACCTGGTGGATCGCCAGGCCGTCGCCCGTGCCGAACGCCGCACGCCCAAGGGCCTGGAGCAGGGTTACGTGGATCGTCTTGGGAACTGGATGAGTGCCCGCCAGAAGATCGGCGTCCCGTCGGCCGAGGTGATGGGCCTCAAGGTGGTGGGATGGAACGAACGCCATCGTGGCTCCCTGACGCAGCTGCTGGAGAATCGCCAGGCGATTGGGCCAGATCTGCGCCAGATCCGTTTCGAGCCGGATGGCTCCCTCTGGCTGGATACGGCCAGTCTTGGCCGCATCCGCCTGGGTCCGATGGACGGACAGTTGGAGCGCCGCCTGGCGGTGCTGCGCCACCTGAAAGAGGAGCTGCCGGCCCAGGTGAAGGGCCGACGGGTGCAATCGATTGATCTGAGCGATCCGAACCAACCGGAACTGGGCCTGCCGGCTCCAGCCCGTGGTGCGTCGGCCGCCAATGCTCCGGGGGCACCGGCGCCGGTACCGATCGGTGCCCAGTGAGAGGCCTACGGCGGTTTCCTGAGCTGGTTTTGGCCAGCACACCCACACAGGCCCTTGTCATTTCAGGGTTTCAACAGGAATCTGTTCAGTTCGATTCGGTGCTGGGCGCCTTCCGCCGACATAATGCAGCCGCAGACCAACGGCAACTGCCCTCCGATGCACCTCCGATGCAGCATGACCAGGACCGACAGTTGCCCCTGCCGGCCCATTGCGGCCATGCTGGACTACAGGTCGACGCCGACTTGAGACAGACACTCGTGAGCAGCAACGGCATCGTCCCCAGTCAGTCCGCCCGTATCGAAGTGATCGGTGTGGGTGGAGGCGGAAGCAATGCCGTCAACCGCATGATTGCCTCCGACCTCCAGGGGGTCGGCTACAGGGTGCTCAACACGGATGCCCAGGCGCTGCTCCAATCTGCAGCCCAGCAACGGGTGCAGCTCGGCCAGAAGCTCACCCGTGGCCTCGGTGCAGGTGGTAATCCCGTGATCGGTCAGAAGGCCGCAGAGGAGTCGCGCAACGAGCTTCTGGAATCGCTTCAGGGTTCGGATCTGATCTTCATCGCCGCTGGCATGGGCGGCGGCACCGGCACCGGGGCAGCGCCGATCCTGGCCGAGGTGGCCAAGGAGTGCGGTGCCCTCACGGTGGGCATCGTCACCAAACCCTTCAGTTTCGAGGGTCGCAAGCGCATGCGTCAGGCTGAGGAGGGCATCGCCCGCCTTGCCGAACATGTGGACACCCTGATCGTGATCCCCAACGACCGGCTGCGGGAGGCCATCGCCGGGGCTCCTCTGCAGGAGGCCTTCCGCGCCGCCGACGACGTGCTCCGGATGGGCGTCAAAGGCATCAGCGACATCATCACCCGCCCTGGCCTGGTCAACGTCGATTTCGCCGACGTGCGCTCGGTCATGTCCGAGGCCGGCACTGCTCTGCTGGGCATTGGAGTGGGGTCGGGTCGCTCCCGCGCCATCGAAGCCGCCCAGGCCGCCATGAGCAGCCCCCTGCTGGAGGCGGCCCGCATCGACGGAGCCCGCGGCTGTGTGATCAACATCAGTGGGGGTCGGGACATGACCCTCGAGGACATGACCACCGCCTCTGAGGTGATTTACGACGTGGTCGACCCTGATGCCAACATCATCGTCGGCGCCGTGGTGGACGAAGCCATGGAGGGCGAGATTCACGTGACCGTGATCGCCACAGGCTTCGACAGTGGCGGTCCCTACCGCGTGGAGCGCCCGGCGGTGACCCAGTTCACCCCTGCCGAGACTCTCAATGCCGACAGTTCAGACCAAGGCGCCAATATCCCCGCTTTCCTGCTCAAGCGCCAGACTCGCGCCGACTGAGTTCCTGCTGCCAGAAGGCGATCTGGGAGGAATTTTCACAACCTAGACATCCGCTTGAACCAGTGGTTGAGACGAGTTCTCTTCCAGTCCAGACAGCAGTTGTTCAACAGGCAGCTGTCAGGAACCTCCCTGGTTTCCTGGTTGCTACCGCTTGAGCGGAGCAATGTCTGAGAGGCCAGGTTCTGAGTGAAGGGACCATCACTCCGGCTGGAGGAGTCTCTCGCTCCAACAGTTGCCGGACTTCACTCTCCTGTTTCCCCTCCGATGACTTATCCGGAGGACTGTTGCAATCGAATGGGTGACCCGGAGTCCACGCCTGCTCTGAGCATCCCGTGTGGCTGCTCCCTTCCGGTCCTGACCAGATTTAGGCGTCAGGGCCGCGTGGGTCCGAGTCGAGGTAATGCTAGCAATGGGCCCTCCGCTGCCGTTCCGCCGTGCCCCTGCGCCCCGGTGATCTGCTGAGCCGCAAGCAAGCCGGCCTGCCGATCGCCATCCTCACCGCCTGGGATGCCCTCTCCGCGGCCCTGGTTGAGGAGGCGGGGGCCGATGCCGTGCTGGTCGGCGACTCCCTGGCCATGGTGGTGCTGGGGCATCCCACCACCCTGCCGGTGACGCTGGAGGAGATGCTGCACCACTGCCGGGCGGTGGGGCGGGGTCTGCGGCGGCCGCCGGCCCATCAGCCGCTGCTGATCTGCGATCTGCCATTTCTCAGCTATCAGTGCGGTCCCGATCAGGCGATGGCGGCGGCCGGCCGGGTGCTGAAGGACAGTCCGGCCGCCGCTGTGAAGCTGGAGGGGGCCGAACCGGAGACCCTGGCCGTGATGGACCGGTTGGTGCGTCATGGCATCCCGGTGATGGGGCATCTCGGGCTCACCCCCCAGGCCGTGCACCAGCTTGGCTATCGCCAGCAGGCAAACGATCCAGCCAGCCAGGAGCAGCTGAAGCGGCGTGCCAGGCAGCTGCAGGAGGTCGGCTGCTTTGCCCTGGTGCTGGAACATGTGCCATCGGCTCTGGCCACGGAACTCAGTCGGCAGCTGCTGCTGCCGGTGATCGGCATCGGCGCCGGCGATGGCTGTGATGGCCAGGTGCGGGTCACCGCCGATCTGCTTGGTCTGACCCACCGCCAGCCACCCTTCAGCCCGCCGCTGATCGATGGCCGCGGCCTCAGTGTGGAAGCTCTTCGGGGCTGGGTCGCGGGGCTGAACGCTTCGCCTGCCGCTCCTCCCACCCCTGATACCAGTCCAGCAGCTCCCGCAGCACCGCATTGCTGAGGGCAAGCCCCTTGGGATCGCTCAGGCGCCAGCGGGGGCCCTCGATCAGCAGCTGCCCGCCCTCCAGGAAGGACTGCAGTCGCTCTTGCAACGCGATCAGATCAGCTGCCGCCAGCCCATGGGAGCGGGCCAGTGCGGCCAGATTCACCCCCTCCCGCCGCCGTAACCCCACCAGCAGGCGCTCATCCAGCGGCATCCCCATGCTCTGGCTTGCCCCTGCGGCATCGGCGTTGTTCGGATCGGCTGCCGCGGCCAGCCAGGTGGCATAAGTCTCGCGGGTGCGAGGGCGGGCCAGCCGCGCGCCATCGGGAGCGCTGGTGGCCCCCATGCCAAAGCCCCACCAGCCGCCTCCGCTCCAGTAGACGCGGTTGTGGCGCGAGGCATGGCCAGGTCGGGCGTAGTTGGAGATCTCGTAATGGCCGTAGCCGGCAGCCTGAAGCCGCTCCCAGGTGAGCTCCATCAGATCCGCACCAAGATCCCCGTCCGGCAGATCCAGATTCCCCTGCTCCAGGCGACGGGCGAACACCGTGCCCGGCTCCACGATCAGGTCATAAATCGACAGGTGGGGAGGCTCCTGGGCCACCGCCGCCTCCAACTGGGCCCGCCAGTGGCGTTGCACCGCCTCAGCGGCCCCAGCAGCGGTCTCTGAGGCCTCTGGGGCCGCCAGCATCAGGGGCAGACCCTGGATCAGATCCAGGCTCCAGCTGCGCAGGCTGCCGCGTCGTTGGGCGGCGGCCAGCCAGCCGCAGGCCTCCAGCAGATCAGAACGGCGGTGCCGCCGCCCCAGGCCCGCCAGCACGGTGTCGTCGAAGCTCTGGCCCCCCAGGCTGACCCGGTTGATGCCCGCCGACAAATAGCCCTCCAGCCGCGTCTGATCGAAACTGGCCGGATCGAGCTCCAGGCTGAGTTCGGCGCCTGCCGCCAGCCCATAGCGCCTCTGCAGCGACGCCAGCAGCCCCTCCACCTGCTCCGGCGTCAGCAGCGACGGTGTGCCGCCGCCCAGGTACACGGTGGAGAGGGATGGCCCCGGGGGCGACGCGGCGATCTCCGCCTCCAGCAGGGCCAGATAGGCGGGAATCGAGGGTGAGCGGCTGCCATCGGCCCGATCCCCCAGGGGTACCACCGGGAAGTCGCAGTAGAAGCAACGGCGATGGCAGAAGGGAATGTGCAGATAGGCACTGCGCGGTGGCCATGGCCATGGGGCCGTCATGGGCGGTTACCTGGCGCAGCCAAACAGGCGGGGATCCGGCATGCTGCCCGCACCTGCACATTGAGCCCCACCGGGCGGATGCTGGACACCCTCATCCTGATCCTGTTCCTGATCTCCGGCGCCGCCACCGGCTGGCTGGGCGTTGATCTGCTGCCCGAACCGCTGCTGCTGCAGGTCACCAACCTGGAAGGTCTGCGCTGGGTGATGGGGGGCTTCGGCGCCTTCTTCGGGCTGATCGCCGGTATCTTCTTCGGCCAGCTGCGCCGCCGCCTGATGGCCCAGGTGCGCAGCATGCCCACCGATCTGCTGGTCAGCCGGGCGGTGGGGCTCATCCTCGGTCTGCTGGTGGCCAACCTGTTATTGGCTCCGATTCTGCTGCTGCCCCTGCCGTGGGAAGTGGTGCTGGTGAAGCCATTGGCGGCAGTGCTCAGCAACGTGTTCTTCGGTGTGTCCGGCTACAACCTGGCCGAGGTGCATGGCCGCACCCTGTTGCGCCTGTTCAATCCGTCCAGCACCGAAGCGATGCTGGTGGCCGATGGCGTGTTGCAGCCCGCCACGGCCAAGATTCTCGACACCAGTGTGATCATTGACGGCCGCATCCGTGGCCTGCTGGATTCGGGGCTGCTGGAAGGCCAGGTGATCGTGGCCCAGGCCGTGATCGACGAGCTCCAGGCCCTGGCCGACTCCGGCAATGCCGAGAAGCGCGGCAAGGGGCGCCGCGGCCTCAAGCTGCTCACCGAACTGCGCACCGACTACGGCCGGCGGCTGGTGGTGAACAGCACCCGCTACGAGGGCGCCGGCGCCGACGACAAGCTGCTCGCCCTCACCGCAGACACCGGCGGCACTCTGTTGACCGCCGACTACAACCTGGCCCAGGTGGCCCAGGTGAAGCAGCTGCGGGTGCTCAACCTCAGCGAGCTGGTGATCGCCCTGCGTCCCGAGGTGCAGCCCGGCGACGGCCTGCAGCTGAAGATCGTGCGCGAGGGCAAGGAGGCGGCCCAGGGGGTGGGCTACCTGGAAGACGGCACCATGGTGGTGGTGGAAGACGCCAGCGGTCGCATCGGCGAACGCCTGCCGGTGGTGGTGACCGGGGCTCTCCAGACTCCCTCCGGTCGCATGGTCTTTGCCCGCTGCGAACCGCAGCCCTCTGGCGGCAAGACGGGCGGAAAGCCGACCCCCACAGCCCCTCGCGGCAGCCAGACCAACCCCCGCTAGGCTCCTGGCCAAGCCTCAGGTGCTCAGCGGATGTCGGTGTCGGCCCCCTACTACGGCGATTCAGCCGTCCTGCGCACGCCGCCGCCGGACCTGCCCAGCCTCCTGCTGAAGGAGCGGATCGTCTATCTCGGTCTGCCTCTGTTCTCGGACGACGATGCCAAGCGGCAGATGGGCATCGACGTGACTGAGCTGATCATTGCCCAGTTGCTCTACCTGGAGTTCGACAATCCGGAGAAGCCGATCTTCTTCTACATCAACTCCACCGGCACCAGCTGGTATTCGGGTGATGCCATCGGCTTCGAGACCGAAGCCTTCGCCATCGCCGACACGCTCCGCTATGTGAAGCCGCCGGTCCACACCATCTGCATCGGCCAGGCCATGGGCACGGCCGCCATGATCCTGTCGGCCGGCACGAAAGGCCACAGAGCCGCCCTGCGTCATGCCTCGATCGTGCTGCATCAGCCCCGCAGCGGCGCCCGCGGCCAGGCCACCGACATCCAGATCCGGGCCAAGGAAGTGCTGCACAACAAGCAGACGATGCTCGAGATGCTGGCCGCCAACACCGGCAAGAGCGTCGAGCAGCTCTCGCGCGACTCCGACCGCATGACTTACCTCACGGCCGAGGAAGCTGTGGAGTATGGCCTGATTGACCGGGTGCTCACCAGCCAGAAGGATCTGCCCGGCCCCGCCAAGGCGGCCGGCATCAGCTGAGCCGATCGGTTTCGTTCCAGTGCGGCCCCGGCCGCCATCCCCCAGTTCCCCTCCGCCACTCGCACGTCGTCATGCCCATCGGCACCCCCAGCGTCCCCTACCGCTTGCCCGGCAGCCAGTACGAGCGCTGGGTCGACATCTATACCCGCCTTGGGGTGGAGCGCATCCTGTTTCTTGGCTCCGAGGTGACCGATGGCGTGGCCAATGCCCTGGTGGCCCAGATGCTGTATCTGGATTCTGATGATAACTCCAAGCCGATTTATCTCTACATCAACTCTCCTGGTGGATCGGTGACCGCCGGCTTGGCGATCTTCGACACCATGCAGTATGTCAAGAGCGATGTGGTGACCATCTGTGTTGGCCTGGCGGCCAGCATGGGCGCTTTCCTGCTGGCCGCCGGCACGAAAGGCAAGCGGCTGGCGCTGCCCCACAGCCGGATCATGATCCACCAACCCCTCGGCGGCACCAGTCAGCGACAGGCCTCGGACATTGAGATCGAAGCCAAGGAGATCCTTCGCATGAAGGACATGCTGAACAACAGCATGGCTGAGATGACGGGCCAACCCTTTGAGAAGATCGAGAAGGACACCGATCGAGATTATTTCCTCAGCGCCGCTGAGGCCAAGGATTATGGACTGATTGATCGTGTGATTGCCCACCCGAGCGAGGCCTGAGCCGTGAAGGATGCAGCGGCATCCTCAGAACAGGAGCAGGGGGCGTCAGCTCATTCCACCAGGAATCTCCTGCCGGGGCTGCCGCTGGTCGATTCACCGTTGTTCCCCACTCTCCGATCCAAGGGTGCGTTTGGCCAATATCTCGCTGCAGCGGAATCCCTTCACAACAAAGGATATGCAATTGTGGATCTTGATGAAGCCACGATTGCAACCTTTGCGGAACCTATCTGCAGCTCCCTGAAGCCATGCTTCGATCTTGCTGCTTGGCGCCACTCGACGGATCACCATTCCCTTCGCATCCAAGATGCCTGGAAGAACGAAGCCAGCGTGAGGCATCTGGCGCTTCTTCCTGAAATCCTCGATCTTCTGGAGACTGTCTATGGGCGCAAACCCTTTGCCTTTCAGACCCTCAATTTTCCAGTCGGAACTCAGCAGCACTTTCACAGTGATGCGGTCCACTTTCACAGTGAGCCAGCCGGATTCATGTGTGGAGTCTGGATTGCCTTGGAAGACATCCACTCCGATTCAGGCCCCTTGGAGTACTTCCCATGCAGTCACCGGCTTCCCTACCTCCAGCTTCGCGATATCGGCAAGCAGGTGTCGGACGACCTCCCAGCCACTCAGGAGATTTTCCATGCTGTCTGGCAGGCCATGGTCCGCAGTGAAGGACTGCAGAAGCTGACCTTCACGCCTCGGCGGGGTCAGGCGTTGATCTGGGCGGCCAATCTGTTGCACGGGGGGGCGGCCGTCAGGGATCGGGGCCTAACGCGATGGAGCCAGGTCACCCATTACTTCTTCGAAAACTGTCTTCACTACACGCCTCTGCACAGCGACTGGCCATGGGGCTCAATCGCCTGGCGCAGGCCCCTGGATGCGGCGACCGGTGCGATCAGACCAGTCACCATCCCCGACTGGAAAGACGATGCTCTGATCGCACGGTTGGCCGACTTCACTCCTGAGAACTATCTGACGGTCAATCCTGATGTGAAGGCAGCGGGGGTGAATCCCTGGGTCCACCTGCTTCGGCATGGATTGCGAGAAAGACGGTCCTGGTGACGTCTGCTTGAAGGATCCCCTTGGGCGCAGCCGTACACTCGCCGTTTGCCCTGCCCGCCGCCGGATGGCCCAGCTCTTCTACGACTCCGATGCTGATCTCAGCCTGCTGAACGGCAAGACGGTGGCGATCATCGGCTATGGCTCCCAGGGCCATGCCCATGCCCTCAACCTCAAGGACAGCGGCGTCAACGTGGTGGTGGGCCTGTATGAGGGCAGTCGCTCGGCCGACAAGGCCAGGGCCGATGGCCTGGAGGTGCTGAGTGTGGCCGATGCGGCCGCCAAGGCCGACTGGATCATGGTGCTGCTGCCCGATGAGGCCCAGAAAGCGGTGTATGAGGCGGAGATCGCGCCGCACCTGAGCGCCGGCAAGGTGCTGAGCTTCGCCCATGGGTTCAATATCCGCTTCGAGCTGATCAAGCCCCCCGCCGATGTGGATGTGGTGATGATCGCCCCCAAGGGCCCTGGGCACACGGTGCGCTGGGAGTACCAGAACGGCATGGGCGTGCCTGCCCTGTTCGCCATCCACCAGGACGCCTCCGGCAATGCCCGCGGCCTGGCGATGGCCTACGCCAAGGGCATCGGTGGGACCCGTGCCGGCATTCTCGAGACCAATTTCAAGGAAGAGACCGAGACCGATCTGTTCGGTGAGCAGGCCGTGCTCTGCGGTGGCCTCAGTGAGCTGGTCAAGGCTGGCTTCGAGACCCTGGTGGAGGCCGGCTACCAGCCGGAGCTGGCCTACTTCGAGTGCCTGCACGAAGTGAAGCTGATCGTCGATCTGATGGTGAAGGGCGGCCTCACCGCCATGCGCGACTCGATCTCCAACACCGCCGAATACGGCGACTATGTGAGCGGTCCGCGCCTGATCACGGCCGACACCAAGGCCGAGATGAAGCGCATCCTGGCCGACATCCAGGACGGTACCTTCGCCCGCAACTTCGTGGCCGAATGCGAGGCCGGCAAGCCAGAGATGACCAAGGCCCGCAATCGCGACGCCGCCCATCCGATCGAGCAGGTGGGCAAGGGTCTGCGTTCGATGTTCAGCTGGCTCAAGGCCGCCTGATCCCGACCCGGCGCCTGTCACCATTCTGGGTCCGTGCCCTGCCGGCACGGACCGTTGTCGTGACCGCCCCATGCGCTCGCTCCGCCTCTCCCTGCTCTGGGGCAGCGCCCAGGCCGGCACCAGCCTCACCCTGGCCTCCACCGCCTGGATGGTGAGCGGCCTGACGCCGTCGCCGCTGCTCAACAGCCTGTTGCCGGCCCTCGGCACCCTGCCGGTGCTGTTGCCGCTGCGGCGCCGAGCCTCCGGCTATGGACTGCAGCTGGTCAGCGTGATGCTGCTGCTGGGCGTGAGTCTGGGCAAGCTCTCCGGCTGGCCGGCCACCGGGCTGCTGATGGCGTCCCTGCTGGCGGTTTTGCTATTCGGCATCGGCGGAGAACTGAGCCAGCTGCCGTTGCAGCGGCGCCTGCTGCGCTCGCCAGGACTCTCGATCGAAGGCCTGCGGCAGGGCAGTGACCTCGGCTCCCTGGCGGGCAACCTGCTCACGGCCGTGTTGTTTCCGGCCGTGAGGCAGTTCGTGCCGGCTCTGTTGTTGCTGCTTCCCCTCGGGGCCACTGCTCTGATGCCGCGGGAGCAGGCTCCGGTTGGCTCGGCTGATGGCGCTGCGGAAGCGACTGCCGCGGCTGCGGCCCTGCCCTCGATGGCCCCGCTGCCCCTGGATCGCCACTGTGTGCTGCAGGGGCTGCTGTTCGGCAGCCTCTTCGCGCTGCTGCCCCTCTGGGTGCGGGCCGTGGGGGCAGGCAACTGCTTTGACTTCGCCATGGTGCTGGCGGCCTACGGCGTGGGCCGCAGCCTTCAGGGCCGCCTGCCGGTTCTGGCGACCTGGGCCCGCTATGGGCTGATGGCTGGCCTGCTGCTGCTGACCCAGGTTCAAGCCTTGCCGGGCTGGGGGGCGGTGCTGCTGTTCGTGCCCATCGGGGCTCTGGCTGCCGCCGCTGATGGAGCCTTGGTGGATCGCCTGGCCGTTCGGGGCGACGCTCCCCTGCGCTGGCAGACCTTGCAGCGCTCCGGCGCTGTGGGCGGCCTGGCCGGCAGCCTGGCGATGGGCCTGCTCACCCAGTCGCTGGGCCTGGGCCAAGCCATTCCGCTGCAGGTGCTCGCCTTTGTGGCGATGGCGCTGCTGCTGGGCCGGCCGCCACGGCCTGCGGTCTCCAGCTGAGCGATGGAGGCCTCTGTCCTGCCGCCGCTGCTGCGGCTGGTCCCCCTCGCCCCGATGCTCGCGGTTCTGGCGGGCGTGGCCCTGGATCGGCTGGTGGGTGATCCGCAGCGCTGGCTTCACCCGGTGCAGGTGATCGGCTGGGGCATCGGATGGTTCCGTCGGGTTGCTGAAGATTGGGCGGGCGATCGGCCCGGACGCTTGCGCCTGGCTGGCACCGGCCTCACCCTGCTGGTGGTCGGTCTGAGCGGCCTGGCTGGTTGGCAGGTCGAGCGGCTGACCCTTGTGCATCCGGTCGCGCTGCCGCTGCTGGTGATCGCCCTGGCCAGTGCTCTGGCCGGCCGCAGCCTGGAGCAGGCTGTCCAGGCCGTCGTCGCGGCTCTGCCGCCGTTCACGTCAGGGCGCTCGCCCGCTGATCTGGAGCTGGCCCGCCAGCGGCTGGCCTGGATCGTGGGCCGCGATGTGGATGGCCTGTGCCGCTCTGAGATCCTGCGGGCTGCCGCGGAAACCGCCAGCGAGAACGCGGTGGATGGTGTGTTCGCGCCCCTGTTCTGGATGCTGCTGGGTGCGCTGCTCTGGTGCGCCTGGCCTGATCGTGCTCTGGTCGTCCTGCCCGGCCCCCTCTGCCTGGCCTGGAGCTTCAAGGCGGCCAGCACCCTGGATTCGATGCTCGGTTACCGCCAGGGCCGTCTGCGTTGGCTCGGCACCGCCGGCGCCCGCCTCGATGATCTGCTCACCTGGCTGCCCTGCCGGCTGGTGGCCCTGAGCCTGCCGTTGGCGGCGGGTCGGCCAGGTTCAGCCCTGGTGAATTGTCGCCGGGCTCTGTTGCAGGGGAGGCCGGACCCGTCCCCCAATGCAGGCGTCTCTCAAGCCGCCTATGCCCTGGCAGCGGATGTGCACCTGGGGGGGCTGAACCATTACGGCGGCCTACCGAAGCTGAAGCCGGTGCTCCATGCCGCCGGAAGGCCCGCCGATGCACTGGCGGTGACCCGCATGCTTCAGCTCACCAGACGGCTCACGGGGCTGTGGTTGCTGTCGGCCCTCGCCATTGCCCTTGCCCTTGGCGGTTGCATTGACGTGACACCGTGGTCGACTCAGTAAGCGCCGCGATCCGTGGGGTCGAGGATGACACTGAAGGTGCGCAGGATGATGCGCAGGTCCATCCAGAAACTCCGGTGCCGCGCGTAGGACACATCCAACTTGACCCGCTTGGCATAGGTGAGGTTGTTGCGGCCGGAGACCTGCCATAGGCCGGTCAGACCGGGCCGCACGGCCAACACTTCATCCATACGGTCGGCGTAGCGATCCAGCTCCTTTTCCACGATCGGCCGCGGACCCACCACGCTCATCTCACCGCGCAGCACATTCACGAACTGGGGCAACTCGTCGAGGCTGGAGCGACGCAGGAATTTGCCGAGGCGGGTGATGCGTGGATCCTTGCGCAGCTTGAAGTCGTTGCGGTATTCCTCCTCCAGATCGGGCGATTCCGCCAGCAGGGCGGAGAGCAACCTGTCGGCATCGCGCCGCATCGTGCGGAACTTGATGCAGCCAAAGCTGCGATAGCCCCGTCCCACCCGCTGCTGCACATAGAACACCGGCCCGCGGGAGGTGAGCCTGACCAGAAGGGCGAGCAGCAGGAACACTGGCGCACCCAGGCTGAGCACCGCCAGCGAAAACACGATGTCGCCGCTGCGCTTGATCACCCGCGAGCGCCTCGACTGCAGGCGAATCAGCTGATGGGCGGAGGGTCGCTTCACCAGTATGAGCGGGGAGGGCAGGGACAGCCGCCGCAGGGTTCCTGGCGGGGCCGTCCAGGCACCGACCAGGGAACCACCCCCAGAGAAAGCAGGGGAGGGTGCGGCGGAGATGGACGCAGACCCTGCGTTGGCAGGTCGGGAGGCAGGGGCAAGAAACGTAGCGGCAGACGGCAGCGAAGCCGCACGGCGGTGGCGGCAATCTAAAAATCGGAGTCAGGCCGCCCCATTCATCGGTGGCAGCTCCTCCAGAGGCACAGGGGCCCTGGCATGGGCGAGGCGGTGGCGATGGGCTAGCCACAGGGTCTCCAACCGCTCCTGCATGCGGCGACGGAAGCAGGCCGGGGAGAAACGCTGGGCCCAGTCGTGCTGGGCGTCAGCGGGAAACCGCCGCCAGAGCCGCTTCGTGTGGAAGTGATCCAGGGCCGCCGCCAGGCTCTCCACCGATTGATCAGGGAACAACAGCCCGGTGGGCTGGGCCGCGCCGCTCTCCAGACAACGCACACTATCCAGCAGGCCGCCCTGCCCCAGCGCGATCACAGGGGCGCCGGCCGCCATTGCCTCCACCGGCGCGATCCCGAAATCCTCCAGCCCCGCATAGACGTAGGCACGGCACTGTTGCAACCAGGTGGTCACCTCATCGGCGGGGCGGTGGCCGAGAAACTGGACGTTGGGGCCTGCCATGGCTTCGAGTCGCCGTCGTTCGGGCCCATCGCCGATCACCACCAGCGGTAACCCGAGGCGATTGAAGGCTCCCACCACCAGATCGACCCGCTTGTAGGGCACCAACCTGCAGACGCTGAGATAGGTGTCGCTGCGAGGCTGGTCCCAGCGGAATCGAGCCACCTCGACCGGCGGATGCACCACCGTGGCGGTGCGTCGCCAGCAGCGCTGGATCCGGCGGGCAGTGAAGCGGGAATTGGCGATCAGATGGTCGACCCGGCTGCTGCTCACCACGTCCCACTGACGCAGGCGATGCAGCTGGCCGCGGATCAGCGGTCCGAGCGGACTGCGCGCCAGGGCGGAGCGCGCCAGATAGGCATGCATCTGATCCCAGGCGTATCGAACCGGCGTATGGACATAGCTCACATGCAGCTGATCGGGTCCGGTGATCACACCCTTGGCCACCAGATGGTTGCTGCTCAGCACCAGCGGGTAGCCGCCCAGGTCGAGCTGCTCGATCGCCAGGGGCAATAGGGGCAGGTACTGCTGCACATGGCTGACGCCCCACGGCAGCGTCTGGATGAAGGAGGTCTCAATCCGCCGGCCATGCAGCCAGCTCCCCGGTCGCTGACTCTCCCCATCCACCAGGGCAAAGAGCTGGGGATGGAGCAGGGCATCGAGCTGCTCGACCACGGCCTCCGACCCCCCCACCGCCCGGGGTGTGAACCACTCGTGCACCAGCGCGATCGAGGTGGGCAGGGCTGTCATGGCGGGAAGGTTAGGCGGCCTTCATCACGAAAACTCTCAGCACCTTGCCCCCTCTGGGTCAGCTGTCGAAGCTGGGGCCACCACTTGGGAGTTCCCGCTACGGGTCACCATGCCCATCCGCGAACTGCTCGAAGACGCCCTGCAGGAACCTGCCATCGGCACGACTCCCTGCTTCAGCTGGCATGCAACCCCGGTCGGTATCGCTGCGCTCTGGTGTGCCGGTGAGGCTCCATCGGCTCCTCCGTTCGATGACGCCCTCAAGGAAGGTCTCCAGGTGGGGCTTGACCTGAGCCGGGAGGAACGTGAATTCCATCAACTCAGCTCAGGGCTGGTGCTGCTGTTCCACTCCTGAGGGGGACCAGCGAGCTCGCCTGCCACCACGCACCACTCGTGCACAACCCAGCGCACGCAGCCCTGGCGCACCAGCGGATCGCAGGAGACCAGCCGTTCGGCCTCGTCGCGATCGCTGGCCATGAACAACAACATCCCGCCAGCTCCACTGAGGCCCTGACGATCCCTCCAGTAGCCGCTGCTGGGGCGATGACCCGCAGCCTCCAGCTCAGCCAGCCAGCCCCGATGGGCCGGCACCGCCGCATCGAAGCGTGCCTTGTCCACGATGCCCTCCTCGAGCTTCACGAACCAGCGCTGTCTTGTCGCCCGCTCCACTGCGCCCATGCCGCTGGCCCCAAAATTAGGAAGCGCTGTCGTATCCAAGGGTGCTGTCGTGACCTGAGGCGCCAGATGCTGAGGTTTAGAGTCTCGTCACCGGGGCGTGGCGCAGCTTGGTAGCGCGGGTGCTTTGGGAGCACTAGGTCGCAGGTTCGAATCCTGTCGCCCCGACTGACTTTTCACCGATCCTCCCTCCGGGGCGTGCCCAAAACGTGCCCAAAACCGGGTGCATAGGCACGGTGCCTGGGCGGGCGTGCCCAAATTGAGCTGGGGAGATCAGGCTGGTCTTGAGCAGTGCCGCCTGGTGCCCATGGGTCAGCGTCTGATCGTCTCCGACAACCGGGAGGATCCCGGTGATCCGTTGATCCTTGATGGCCAGGCGATCGATGAAGCCGCTCGGGATCCAGTGGCCATCGGCAAGTTGATGGTGGATCAGGCCTGGGCTGAGGGCATAGACCCCACCGGTGGCGGCCTGTACTACGAGCGCAACAGCAACCAGCACCGCCGGCTACAGGTCTTTGAAACAGGCAGCGAGGACTTCATGACCGGCGGCTGGGTGCGGGTGCTGGCCACGGCCGAGCAGGTACGCAAGGAGCGTCCTGGCATGGAGCGTGCTGCCAAGGCGGGCTTGGTGAGGATCCATGGCACCCACCGGGGCGTGCTGCTGGTGGAGTTCCTGGACGTTCCCTGGGGCTGAGCAGGCACCGCAGGGCTCCGGTCGGCAGCGGCTGTCCTTCAGCGTGCCACGGCTGCGCCGTGGCGTGCATCGGCCAGCCGCCGCCGCCCTCCGCTCCGGGGCCGGAGTGGGGGTGGCGGGCAGGGCCGCTTTCCCGCGGCTGCGGTGGCGGAAGCGATGCCAGCCGGCATGGGGATGGGGTGAGGCTCAAAGTTTCCTCACGCGGCTGCGCGGCCAGCTGGGCATTCAGTGCTGAATCTGGCGGGTCTGCTTTTCAGCTTTCCGATCCATCAGCGCATGCCTTTGCTTTGCGTAGATCCATTGCCCTGCAGCCGCTCTGCCCGCTTCTCAGTGCATTTGTACTGGTAGAATAAGAGCTGCGCCAAAGGCCACGAGCCCATCGCCTGCGGCAACGAAATCCTCGGACAACTTGCCCCGTTCGTTTGCTCTGTAGCCCATGAGCTTGTCCTCTGCTGCAGTGGCCCAGGCCGCTGCATTGTCTTCCCTTGGCCTCCTGCCGCCGCCGGCGTTGGCCCATCGCTCGATCGTCATCGTCGCCGCTGGTGGCCGTGATCTCTTCTGGCCCCAGGAGCGCATCGCCTCTGCCCTGCTCCAGCGCTCTGGAGGCCGGCCTGTTCACTTGCTGCTGCATGGCGGGGCCCGTGGCGCTGATCGCGCCATCGGCCGTGCCGCCCAGCAGCTCGGCTGGCGGGTCCAATCCCTCGCCGCTGATTGGCGCCGCCATGGCCGCGCTGCCGGCCCCATCCGCAATCGCCTTCTGCTGGAGCAGGCCCTGGTTGAGGCCCAGGCCCACACCTCCCCAGCGTTCAGCGCCTCGGTGCTGGTGATCGCCTTTCCCGGTGGGGCAGGCACGGCCTCGCTGGTACAGCAAGCCCGCCGCTGCTCCTCCCGTTCGCCAGTGCCGGTGGTGGTGATGGAAGTGCCGCCGCCGCCGTTCTCGCCGGAGCCCCTCCCCGCCTGAGGCGCATCGGCTGCCCCGTTCTTCTTGTCCCTTATCCCCATTCACCACCCCATGGCCGTTCTCACTGCCCCCGCCGCGCATCTCTCCCCATCTCTCCCACAGGCCTCTGGCCCGGCCTGCACTCTCCAGCGCTCCGGCTCCCTCTGGCAGCTGGGCATCGAGGCCCAGGAGCTCACCACCTCCATCGCTCAGCTGGCCCAGCAGCTGGAAGCCGACGACGAAGACGCCCGCGCCCAGGCCCTCGCCGAACTTGAAGCCGCCCTGCTGGCAGAAGAGGGCAACAAGCAGGCCCTCGCTGCCAAGGCCGATGCCACCTGCTGGGTGATCGAGCACCTCCGCGGCCAGGCCGCGTACCGCCAGCAGCAGGCCAAGCGGCTTACGGAGCTGTCCCGCTCCGATGCCTCCCGGGCCGACGCCCTGGAGGAGTCGCTGGTCTTTGTCCTCACCCAGCTGCAGCCCACAGCCACCCGCTTCTCGTTCCCGAATCACGAGCTCACCTCCCGCAAGTCCCAGGCCGTCGAGATCGACGACGAGGACGCCCTCGATCTCCAGTGGCTGAGCTTCTCCACGACCAGCAAGCCGGACAAGGCCGCCATCAAGGAAGCCCTCAAAGCAGGCACGGAGATCACAGGCGCCCAGCTGATCTCCCGCCGCTCCTGGCGCATCTGTTGAGCGGGGCACAGGCCCCATGCAACTGGGGTCCTGGCTGAGCAGCTGGGACCCCCTCCCCTCCTCACACCCTTTCGCTTCCATCGCCATGACCGTCGCCGCTCCTTCCGCCAACGGGGCCCGCACCACCAGCCGCCCCGCTCCCCCTCGACCGAGCCAGAGGCCGCCCTCGGCCCGGGAGCTAATCCGCTCAACTGACCGCGCCGAGGAGGCTCCAGCAAAAGCCTCGGTACCTTCACCGCCACAGGAAGCCCCCCAGGCTCCGCCTGCCGGCTTCTCCCCCGAGCAGCTCGCGGCGCTCTCCGCCCCGCTCGATCGGGCCAACGTCCGCCAGCGGGAGCAGGGCCGCGGGAAGGTCGCCTATGTCGAGGGGTGGTTTGCGGTGGCTGAGGCGAATCGCATCTTTGGCTTTGACGGCTGGCAGCGCCAGACCATCGCCGTCCACTGCGTGGCCCAGGCCGAGCGGCTGATCGGCAGAGATCAGAAGCCCGGTTGGGGCGTCACCTACACCGCCCGTGTGCGCGTCACCGTCACCGCCGGCAGGCTGACACCCCTGGTTCGGGAGGGCAGCGGCGCCGGCCACGGCATCGATGTGGACCTGGGCCAGGCCCATGAATCCGCCCTCAAGGAGGCCGAGACCGATGCCATGAAGCGGGCGCTGATGACCTTCGGAAACCCTTTTGGCCTCGCCCTCTACGACAAGGCGCAGCGGCATGTCAGCAGCGCCGGGGGCCAGGGTGATGGGCCCCAGCGGCCTGGTGGGCAGCGGTCTTCTCTGAGTCGGCCGGTGGCTGGTTCTCCCTCCGCCGCCGCTGACTCCCCGGCTCAGGGCCGCACCCAGGCCACGGCCCCGACGCCTCCGCCATCAGCCCCGGCCGACTCCGGCCAGGTGGCCCTCGATGCCGAGACGATCCAGCACCTCCACAGCACCCTGCGGGCCCTGCCCCGCCCCCTGCTGGAGAGCCTCACCCGGGCCTTCCGCAAGCGCTTCCAGGTGCCCGAGGCCGCTGCCACCATCGCCGATCGGATCAACCAGAAGTGCCACCACGACTGGATTGAGACCTTCCTCGTGCAGCACCAGGCGAGCAGCGACTGAGCCCCTGGCGCCAAAGCGCATCCTTTGCTAGTACAGGTGTACGCCTGTCGTGGTTGTCATGGTGCCGGTCCCGCTCTCCCGTCTGCAGCCTTCCCGCACCGACGAGATCGAGGACTGGCCCTATCTCGATGAGGCCGTGCTGCTCAGGACCCGCAGCCGCAGGGTCTGCATGACCTGCCACTGGTTCCGGCACCACGCTGGGGTGAACTGCATCCCAGTCCTTACCTGCCAGCTGCACCAGGGCTTGATCGCCCACGGCGAGCACCTCACCAGCCACTGCCAGGGTTGGACCGACGACCAGGTCCGCCAGAAGGGCTGGGCGCCGGAGGTGGCCTGAGCGCCCCATGAACGTCGGTGACCGGAAGCGACCGCCGCTCTCGCCCCAGGAAGGCTGGCTGAGCGACGGCCGCCAGGTGCTTCACTTCAAGCCAAGGCGTTACGACCGTTGGAGTCAGAGCCTGGAGGTGACCTTCGGGGTGGTGATGGCCGGCGGTGAGCCGCCGCTGCTCAAGAAGCGCAGGGAGCTGACGCGCGAGCAGGCGATCAAGCTCTGGGCCCAGAAGCGCCAGCATGGCTGGCAGCCTTGCGCGCCCCAGTGGCTGCCGCCAGTGCCGCTGTCGCCGGGCTGATCAGAATCGAGGCCATGGAGCTCCATGCAGACCTCAGCCAGCGCGCAGTGCTCGACAGCAACGCCCTGGCCTGGACCCCATCGCCAATGGCAGGGGTGGAGCGGCGGATGCTGGATCGCCGCGGCGAGGAAGTCGCCCGGGCCACCTCACTCGTGCGCTACGCCCCCGGCAGTCGCTTTGAGCGCCACAGCCATGGCGGCGGCGAGGAGATCCTGGTGCTGGAGGGCACCTTCTCCGATGAGCAGGGCGACTACCCAGCCGGCACCTACCTGCGCAATCCGGTTGGCTCCAGCCATGCTCCCTTCAGTGAGGCGGGCTGCACGATCCTGGTGAAGCTCCACCAGATGCACCAGGCCGATCAGCAACGGCAGGTGATCGACACCACCGCCGCTGCCTGGGTGCCGGGGCTGGTGCGCGGGCTGGAGGTGCTGCCCCTGCACGCCTTTGGTTCGGAGCACGTGGCCCTGGTGCGCTGGGCGCCGGACACGGTGTTTCAGCCCCACGGCCATCCAGGCGGCGAGGAGATCTTTGTGCTCGATGGCGTGTTCCAGGATGAGCACGGCACCTATCCGGCCGGCAGCTGGCTGCGCAATCCACCCGGCAGCGTGCACCGGCCCTGGAGCGAGGCGGGCTGCACCATCTGGGTGAAGACCGGCCATCTGCCCGCCACCCAAGGCCCCGACGGCTTAGAAGCGTGAGCCCGGAGTCTGCAGAAAGGCCAGCTCCTCCGCGCTCGACACCCGCCCCAGGAGCGCGTTGCGGTGGGGGAAGCGGCCAAAGCGGGCGATCACATCGATATGGCGGCGGGCGAAGTCGGCGGTGCGTGATTCGCTGAACCGCTCGAACAGCGGCAGCGCCGTCTCCTGCACCGCCAGGTCTTCGCTGTGCATCAGCGGCATCAGCCAGAACTGCCGCCGCGCCTGCTCGGCTTCGGCCTCCAGCCAACCGCGCTCCACAGCCTGCAGGCTCAGCGCCAGGGCCTGGGGATCACCCGCGAAGGCCATGGCAGTGTCGCGCCAGATCTGGCGTGGGAACTGGTCCAGCAACAGCACCAGCGCCAGGCCTCGGGACGGCTCTGCATTCCAGTCATCGAGCTCACCGGCGATCGCCCGCCGCGTCAGGCCCAGGAATCGTTCCCGCAGCAGGGCATCAAAGGCCGCGTCCTTGGCGAACCACTGGCGCGGCCGGCTCTGAACGAACCAGAAGTCCAGCACCTCGCTGACCTGGTGGCGCTGACCAGCCATCAGAGCAGGCCCAAATGGGGAAAACACTGGCCAGCTCGATGCCCTTGCACTCTTCCTGATCTTCATGTCGCTGACCCTGCTGCTGCGCTTCCCCTGGGGCGTGTTGCCCCTGATCGGTGTCTCCGCACTCGTGGGATTGGAGCGCGGTTTGCTGCAGCTTGTGGTGGTATGAGGCTCCAGGCATCCAGCCGCTTGGTCACCGTGGTGCCTCTGGTATCAGCTCAACGACTCAGTGGCCTTGGATGCTCAGATCGTGTCCCAGTGTTTTTTGCTCGTCATGGGTCTGAGGAGAGGCTGCTTTTGTCAACGGTTCAGACGCCCCGCAACACCGCGCTCAGCATCGAGAGGTTGATCAGCACAATCACGCTGGCGCAGATCCAGCCCGCGGCCTGGAGCCAGAGCGGTGCTTTCAGATCGCCCATCAGGCCCCGGCGGCCGCAGAACCACACCAGCGGGATCACCGCGAAGGGCAACTGCAGAGACAGCACCACCTGGCTCAGCACCAGCAGATTTGTTGTGGCCCGTTCACCGAACAGGATCACTGTGGCCATCGCCGGGATCAGCGCGAGACCGCGGGTGAGCAGCCGCCGCTTCCAGTCCGGCAGACGGATCTGCAGGAACCCCTCCATCACGATCTGGCCGGCCATGGTGGCGGTGAGCGTCGAGCTCTGGCCCGCCGCCAGCAGGGCCACGCCGAACAGCACGCTGGCGAGCGACGTGCCCAGCATCGGCGTCAGCAGCCGGTAGGCCTCGCTCAGATCCGTGACCGGCTGCGGTAGCCGTCCGTAGAAGCTGCCGGCGGCCAGCACCAGGATCGAGACATTGATCAGAAAGGCCAGACTGAGGGCGATCAGGGTGTCCCAGGTGCTGAAGGCGAGTGCCCTGCGCGTTGCTCCCTTCGCCGCGCTCCAGTGGCGGGTCTGCACCAGCGAGGAATGGAGATAGAGGTTGTGGGGCATCACCGTGGCACCGAGAATGCCGGCCGCCAGAAACAGCTGCTGCCCGTCCCTGAGGCTGGCGGCCTGGGGAAGGAAGCCCTGGCCCACCTGGCTCCAGTTGGGCTGCAGCAAGAACATTTCCACCGCGAAGCAACCCCCGACCAGGGCGACCAGGGCGATCACCAGGGCCTCCAGCCGCCGGATCCCGAAGCGCTGCAGCGCCAGCAGCAACAGGGTGTCGGCGGCCGTGAGGCCCACCCCCCAGGGCAATGGAAGACCGAAAAGCAGCTGCAGGGCAATGGCGCTGCCCACCAGCTCGGCCAGGTCGCAGGCAATGATCGCCACTTCGGCCAGCAACCAGAGGGGGATTCGCCAGAACCGCGGCAGCAGACGGCTGCAGGCCTGGGCCAGGTCCAGCCTTGTGGCGATGCCCAGCCGGCAGCAGAGCGACTGGAGCACCATCGCCATCAGGCTGGAGAGCCCGATCACCCAGAGCAGGCGGTAGCCGAACTGGGAGCCCGCCGCAAGATCGGTGGCCCAGTTGCCCGGATCCATGTAGCCCACGGCCACCAGGTAGCCGGGGCCCAGCACCCGCATGAAGGTGCGCAGCATGCCCAGGCCTGCAGGCACCTCCACCGTCTGGGCATTGGTGCGCGCGGCCGTGCCGAGCGGTGCATCAGGCATGAAGCGACGCCAGCGGAGTTGGAGGGTAAGGCGAGGGTGGCGGCGATCCTGCTGGGGCATGGCTGGGCTGACCCCGCCCTGGGGAAGGGATCACGGCCTGCTCAGAAGTCACGCGGACCAGTGTAGCCACTGAGATCAGCGAGGGTGTTCAGTGGCTTGACGCCCGAATCCACGACGCCCTTGATCTGCCAGCTGGGATAGCCCTGAACCCCCTGCAGCTTGCACAGCTGCGCCTGGCTGTTGGCGCCGTCTTCGGCGCATTCGATCACCTGGAGCTTGGCGGCGGCCTCCTTGCCGAAGGCCTCCTTCTGGTCATGGCAGTGGGGGCACCAGTACGCCGTGAACACCCGGGCGCCGACGCTGCTCAGATGCTCCGCCAGGGCAATCTTGGCCGGCGAACTGGCGCTGATGACAGCTGGAGCCGCCCGTCCGCTTTGAGCGACAGGCTGGTCCGCCGATGCTGCCCAGCCCAGCCCCAGCAGACCAACAAGGAGGACTGTCATCACTCCGCGAAAGATCAGTTGGCTGCGGTCGATCCAGCCACCTCCAACAAGGCTCAACAGGAACAGCGCGAGGCTGAGGGCGGCCGACACCACACAGAAGGTGCAGAAGGCCTTGATCTCGAAGACCAGGAGCCCCATCAGCAACAGGCTGAAGACGGCCATGCCGCAGCTGACGAGGAACAGAGCCCAGCGATTGCCCTCCGAGGCTGGGGCCCGCAGACCTCCTCGCAGCAACGGCATCAGGGCCAGCAGGAGCACCGTGGTGTAGGCCAGGCATCCAAACAGAGAAAGCGGCTGGCCCAGCAGCGTGCCCCAGGCGCTGCCGAGCACCTTGTCGCAGCCATCGCTGCCGCCCGGACAGGAGAGGCTGCCGATCCAACCCCAGCGCTTGGCGGTGATCGAGCCGGTGTCGATTATGCCGATCGTGGCGAGCACGGCCATGGTGAGCCGCACCCAGGGCCGGCCTGGCTCCTGGCTAGATCGACGGCTGGAGAGAGGTTTGGTTCGCGTAGCGCTGCTCACAGGGGGAGAGAACGGCTGAGATACGGCCATTGAAAAGCCTGAAGTGGCTTCAGGGTCAAGGGCCTAGCGTTGCGCCAGGGAGGCTTGTCCGCCCGACTTGCCACCTACCCAAGGGGATGAATCCATGCAGATCGGCGAGTTGGCACGGTCCACCGGGGTCAAGATCGAAACCATCCGCTATTACGAACGCGAGCACTTGCTGCCGCTGCCACAGCGCACGGATGGCAACTATCGCCTCTATTCGCCGCGGCATGTGGAGCAGTTGCGCTTCATCCGCTACTGCCGCAGCCTTGACATGAGCCTGGAGGAGGTCCGCATCCTGATCAAGGTGCTCGACACACCGTCCGGAAGCTGTCTGACGGTGAATGCCCTGCTGGACGAGAAGATCGCCGAGGTCGATGCCCGCGTGAATCAGTTGCACAAACTCCAGGATCAGCTACGGCAGCTCAGAGAGCTTTGTCAGCAACCGGATGAGGTGAAGACCTGTGGCATCCTCATGGAATTGAACCGTTCGGCTGGAATCGACAAGGCTCAGATCTGACCATTTCCGACCAGGCTCAGCCCTTGATCTTGCCAAGCGTGGGAGTGCGTAGCAGCCGCAGGCCATTGGCGATCACGATCAAGCTGGTGCCCATGTCCGCGAAGACCGCCATCCACATGGTGGCATTTCCGGCCACGGTGAGCACCAGAAACAGGGCCTTGATTCCCAACGCCAGCGCGATGTTCTGGCGCAGGATGCGAAAGGTGCGGCGAGAGAGGGCGATCGTTTCCGGTACGCGCATCAGATCGTCGTTCATGATCACCACATCGGCGGCTTCGATGGCGATGTGGGTGCCGGCTGCCCCCATCGCAAAGCCGATGTCCGCCTGGGCCAGGGCCGGGGCGTCGTTGATGCCATCGCCGGCCATGGCCGCGAATCCGTAGCGGGCCTGCAGATCGGCCACCGCCTCGAGCTTCTCCTGGGGCAGCAGGTTGCTCTTCACCTGCTCGATGCCGGCCACGGCCGCAATCGCAGAGGCGGTGGCTGCGTTGTCACCCGTGAGCATCACTGGAGTGACGCCTAGGGACCGCAGGGCCTCCATGGCCGTCGCCGAGCTGGGCCGAACGGTGTCGGCGACGGCGATCAGGGCGAGCACGCCGCTGTCATCGGCCAGCAGGCTGAGCGAATGGCCCTGGCGCTCGTGAACCTGCATCGATGCTTCCAGGTCGCTGGAGCAAAGCCCCAGCTCCTCGATCCAGCGGTGATTGGCCAGCATCAGTGGCCGCCCCGCAATCACGCCCCGCACCCCGCGCCCCGGCAGGGCCTCGAAGGCCTCCACAGCCAGCCGCTCGCCATCAAGGCCGGCGGCCACCGCCCGCGACACCGGATGGTCGGAGCGCTCCGCCAGGCTGCTGGCCAGCTGTTTCAGAGCGCCAGCGTCCGCCCCTTCTCGCCGTGAGGAGAAGGCCACCAGCTTGGGCTGGCCCAGGGTGATCGTTCCGGTCTTGTCGAGGGCCAGCACCTTGATCTTGCGGGCCTCCTCGATATAGAGGCCGCCTTTGATGATGATGCCGCGGCGGGCGGCGGTGGCCAGGCCGCTCACCACCGTGACCGGTGTAGCGATCACCAGCGCACAGGGGCAGGCGATCACCAGCAGCACCAGCGCCTTGTAGATCGCCTGGAGTGGGGTGAATCCCAGCAAGGGCGGCGCCAGCAGGGCAACGGCCAGGGCCACCACGAACACCGCCGGGGTGTAGCGGGCCGCAAAGCGATCGACGAAGCGCTGGATCGGAGCACGGGAGGCCTGCGCTTCCTCCACGGCCTGGATGATGCGCGCCAGGGTGCTGAGCGAAGCCGGCGCCGTCACCTGGATTTCCAGGGCGCCGCCCTGGTTGATCGTGCCCGCAAACACCGCATCGCCTGGGCCTTTGTCAACCGGCAGGCTTTCGCCGGTGATCGGGGCCTGGTTGATCGCACTCTCGCCGGAAAGCACCGTGCCATCAAGCGGCAGCCGTTCACCTGGGCGGACACGCACCACATCGGCGATGGCCACAGCACTGGCGGCCACGCGTTGCCAGCGGCCATCGCTCTGGCGGATCTCCGCCTCGTCGGGAGCCAGGGCCATCAGGCTGGTGATCGCCTGGCGAGCCCGCTCCACCGCCCGCGCTTCGATCGCCTCGGCCACGGCATAGAGCGCCATCACCATGGCGGCTTCCGGGAAGCGGCCGATCAGGAAGGCGCCCGTGACCGCGACGCTCATCAGCGCATTGATGTTGAGCCGGCCCTGGCGCAGGGCGGCCAGGCCTTTGCGAAACACGGAGAAGCCCGCCAGGGCGATCGCGGCGAGGGCGATCCCGATCTCCACCAGCTCATGGCCCGGGTAGGCGGGAACGACCAGATGCAGCAGCTCCGCCGTGAGCGCCAATGCCAGGGAACCCCCCAGGCGGATTCGTTCAAGGCGCCGTTCGGCGCGGGTCTGGGCGGCGGACGGCCGGTGATCGGCGCTGATCGGCTCCGGATTGAATCCCAAACGGCGGATCGCCGCAAGGGCGGAGTTGAGCGCGGCTGCATCCGCATCGATCGCCAGCACGCGCTCGGCCAGCAGGAACCTCAGGCTGCGGATGCCGTCGACACCTGAAAGGGCATGGCGGATCTCGGTTTCCTCGGTGGCGCAATCCATGGCGCTGATCCGAAACAGCGTTTCTCTGCCGCTTGCCGGCTCCGGTTCCGTGGTGGCTCCGGCCTTCTGTCCGCTGGTTCCGCTGTTGCAGCAATGTTCCGCCATGGTCCTGTCATCCAGACCCCAGCAAACAGCCTGTAGTCACTTCAGGGTCAAGGGTCTGGGTGGGTCCGTGTTTCCGCAGGTTGTTGATCAACGCAGCTGGGAGCACTCCCGATCCTGCAACAGCTGATCCAGCCCATCGGCTTGCCGGGCCAGCTCGGCTCCAGCCGCCGTGTAGAACCTGAACTGCCTGCGGTTGACGTAGAGAACCCGCTGGCTGCGTAGCAGCTGTTCTTCCGCCTTGTGGCGGCAGTCGAGCAGGGCCTGGTAGTCGATGGTCCGCTCGTTGCGGTCGTTGGCATTGGCCCCATCGGCCTGCTGGCTGAGGACCGGGCAGATCCGTTCACGGATGGTTCGAACCAGGGCGATTTCGGCCTTGATGGCCTGCTCGGCCAGGGCATTGCGTTGCTCCAGCAGGTTCCGACAGGCCTCTAATTCAGCCGCCAACGAAGGAGCTGCAAGCCAACAGGTCAGCAACAGGGTTAGGACGTGGCGCATCAATGTGATCGAGGTTGTGGCAGTTGGAAACAGTGCGACCTGCGAAATCGAGAACGCTCAGCCGAAGGCGCACCTCCCCTCTCCCGAGCGCACCAGCACCTTGTCATTTCAGTGGCGCTGGGATTCGGCGCGGCCAACACGGGTGGTCACCTGGAAGGGATTGAGGTGCAGATGGATGGGGTAATCCATGACATCGTCATTGATGATCAACCAGTCTTCCGTGCTTTCGAGGACAACACGGATTTCAATGCGATCGGGATCGAAGGACTGGCCCACCCACGCCCAGCACTTGTTGGCGCTTGAGGGGGGAGAGTCAAGTCTTGGAGGACCGGCATCGGCCGGCGCGGATTTGCTGCGCCCTTGCCCTTGACTCTCCAGACCACAGGAGACTATACGGTGAGGTGGCCTCAACCTGCCGCCATGCGCCCTTCCCGCTTCACGCCAACCTTGATCGGTCTCGCCTCTGCCCTCACCGTGGCAGTTCCTGCCCTGGCCCAGATGCCCGGTGGCATGAATCACGAAGGACACCAAGGCATGCCAGGGATGATGGACATGCCTGGGATGTCTGCCCCTGCTGGATCCGCCCCTGCCCAAGGCGCCCATGCTCATGACGTGGGCCCGGCTGGCTCCACCTACGACCTGCGCTTCATCGACGGCATGGTGCAGCACCACACGGGGGCCCTGCGCATGAGCGAGTTCGTCTTCGGGATCGGCCAACCCGGTGTTGGGGCGCTCGGAAATTCAATCTGGAGGGATCAGGCCAAAGAGATCCGGGCGATGGGGCTGTGGCGCAAGGCCTGGTATCCCCAGGCCCCCGTTTATCCAGTGACGCTGGCGAGCGGCGGCGATCCAAACAGCCTCGCGGGCCTGACCCGCATGAGCCAGTCCCAGATCGACGGCATGCGGATGATGGGCGACGGACCCACAAAGGAGAACCGGGTGGTCTGGTTCCTTGAGGGCATGATCGAGCACCACGCGGGGGCGTTGATGATGGCCCACGATGCCCGGGCCAAGAGCACCAACCCCACCATCCGGCGCTTCGCGCGGGAGGTGATCGTGGCCCAGAGGGCCGAGATCATCGAGCTGCGGCGGATGCTGGCGTTGGAGGGCTTGCGCAAACCGGAGTACTACAAATACGACAGGCTCTTTGCCCTCTGAGCCCTCCAGGCAGCCGGGCGCCCGCAAAGGAGTGGCTCTGCTTGCAGGCCACAGATCAGTCATCCCTTGACTCTCCAGTCAGATGGAGCCTTTAGGATGAGTTCAATCCTTCACTCATCGGCTAGGAATGAACGTGCCGCAACCCGATCCAGATCATTCCACCTCTGGCGGTGCGTCGCGGTCGCACCGCCGGGGGTGGCTTCTGGCCACGGTCCTGGCCGGGCTCTCCGCGGTTGGCGTCGGCTACTGGCTCTCGCCGTCCACCGTCCGGACGTCAGTGGCTCGGAGTGCAGCGTCGACTGACGCCTTGGCAACCAGCCGCCAGGTGACGGCCTACCGCACGGCCAGCTGCGGTTGCTGCAAGGGGTGGCTCGACCACCTGCGTGCCAACGGCTTCAGCGTGAAGGATCACGTTGTGGCCGACCTGGAAGCGGTCAAGAGCTCATTGAACGTCCCAGGAGACTTGGCGTCCTGTCACACCGCCAAGGTGGCTGGTTTTGTGATCGAGGGGCACGTCCCTGCCGAGGCGATCGATCAGCTGCTGCGGCAGCGACCGGCGGTGGTGGGAATCGCCGTGCCGGGAATGCCCCTCGGTTCGCCGGGCATGGAATCATCCCTGCGTAGCGAGTCCTACACGGTTTACTCCTTCGGTCGCGATGGCTCCCGCCGCACCTTCCTGCAGATCGAGGCCTGAGGGAGAGATGGTCTTGCATCTTGGTCGCCGTTCCTTTCTTGCCATGGTCGGTGGTGCTTCAGCCATCGCCACCGGCTCAGCCCTGCTGGGACGCACTGCCCAGCTTCGATCCCAAGCCAGCACGGGTGTACCAGCTCAGGCCCGCCTGCGCTCCAGCGGCGGACGCCTGGACCTGGAACTGGTGGCCCAGGAAACCAATGTGGCGATCCCGGGCGGCCCGTCCAGGGCCCTCACCTACAACGGCCTGCTGCCTGGGCCCCTGCTGGAGGCCGAACCCGGCGATGCAGTGCGGATCGAGCTGGTCAACCGCCTGTCTCGCCCCACCAACCTGCACTACCACGGCCTCCACATCTCTCCCGGCGGCAGTGCTGACAACGTGTTCGTGAGCGTGGCCCCCGGCGCAAGCCACAGCTACGCCTTCACCCTGCCGGCCGACCATCCTGCCGGCACTTTCTATTACCACCCCCACCGACATGGCACGGTGGCCGATCAGGTGTTCGGCGGCCTCGGAGGGGTGTTCATCGTGCGCGGTGCCCTGGATCAGATCCCCGAAGTCCGCGCCGCCGAGGAGCAGGTGCTTTTCCTCAAAGACCTTCCCGGTGAGGCGGGTTCCAGCCCGATGGGCATGGGGATGATGCTGGGGCGTGAGGGAGCGGTGCTCACCGTCAACGGTCAGGTGAACCCGGCGCTGACGATCCCCTCAGGGGGTCTGCTGCGGTTGCGGATCGTGAACGCCTCCAATGCCCGCTTCTGGCGGCTGGCCCTCGAGGATCACCCCTTCCACCTGATCGCCACCGATGGCGGTGCCATCGAGGCACCAGTGGAGCTGTCGGAACTGCTGCTGGCCCCCGGCGAGCGGGCTGAGGTGCTGGTGCGGGGCGAGCGCCAGGGCGGTCGTTACCGGCTGCTCAACCTTCCCTACGCCAGGGGGGCCGGCGGAATGATGGGCGGTAGGGGCAGCCGCATGGGCATGGGCATGGGCATGGGCATGGGTAGAGGAATGGGAATGGGAATGGGAATGGGAATGGGAATGGGCAGAGGAAGGATGGGATCAGGCTTTGAGCAGCAGGCTCCGGTGCCGATCGCCACCTTGAACTACGCGGGCTCGGTGACGCCCCTGCCGCTGCCCGAGCGCCTGCTGCCGGTGGAGCCCCTGCCGGCGCCGGTGCGCCGCCGCCGCTTCGTGCTCAACCACGGCATGGCCCCCGGCCTGGGCATGGTGTTCCTGATCAATGGCCGGGCCTTCGACCACGGCCGCACCGACACCTCCGTGAGCCTCGGTGACACCGAGGAGTGGGAGCTGGTGAACGACGGCGTGATGGACCACCCCTTCCACGTGCACATCAACCCCTTCCAGGTGATCAGTCGCAACGGCACGCCGGAGCCGTGGCGCGCCTGGAGGGATGTGGTGCTGGTGCGCCCAGGCGAAACCGTACGGGTTCGCACCCGGTTCGATGATTTCGCCGGACGCACGGTGTATCACTGCCACATCCTCGATCACGAGGAGCTGGGCATGATGGGCACCCTGGAGATCAGCGCCTGAGCGCTCGCGACCAACCTGGACCGCGCCGCCCTGGGTCACTCCACCTCAAGGCTGCCCCGCACCATGTTCATGCCGCAGTGGAACGGATAGCTGCCGGCAGCCCTGGCCGGCAAGTCCACGGAGGTGGTGGCATCCAGGGGCAGATCGAGGGATTTGTGGAAATCAGGGAAGATCACCTTGGCCACGCAGCCGCTCGGATCGACCCGGTGGAACGTAAGCCGCACCGGCTGGCCGGCCTTCACCCGGATCCGTGAGGGCGCATAGCCCCCATCCACGGTGATGGTGATCTCCTGCAGGCCGTGCTCGCCCTCGCGGGCCGCCACGCCACCACCATGGCGGCCGAGGAACCACCACAGCTCCCAGATGATCAGCGCCACCCCTGCGCCGGCCACCAGGACCTTCAGCAGCACGGGCTGCTCGATGCTGCGCCAGAGCGGCTCGGCGGTGGAGGCGCTGGTGGCAGCGGTGGCGGCGACGGCAGACAGGAGCGGCATCAGGGCTGGGAGTGTCATCAGGCAGCCCTCGGCAGGGGCGCCGGCTGGAAGCGGCGCAGCCGCAGGGCATTGCTCACCACCGACACGGAGCTGAAGGCCATGGCGGCGCCGGCGAGCATCGGGCTCAGCAGCCAGCCGGTGAGGGGGAACAGCACACCCGCGGCGATCGGGATGCCGGCCACGTTGTAGGCGAAGGCGAAAAACAGGTTCTGGCGAATGTTGGCCATGGTGTGGCGGCTGAGTTCGATCGCCGCCGGCACGCCGGCCAGGTTGCCGGAGATCAGGGTGATGTCGCTGGCGGCGATCGCCACATCGGTGCCGGTGCCCATGGCCAGGCCCACATCGGCCTGGGCCAGGGCAGGGGCGTCGTTGATGCCGTCGCCCACCATCGCCACCGGGCCCTCCCCCTGCTCCTGCAGCCTTTGCACCACGGAGGCCTTGTCGGCGGGACGCACCTCGGCCACCACCCGCTCGATCCCCACCTGGGCGGCCACCACCTCAGCGGTGCGGCGGGCGTCACCGCTGAGCATCACCACCTGCAGACCCAGCCGCCGCAGGGCCGCAACCGCCGCCGCCGAACTGGGTTTGAGCGGATCGGCCACCCCGAAGCAGGCCTCGATCCGCCCGTCCACCACCACCGCCGCCACACTGCAGGCGAGGGCCTCCAGGCGTTCCACCAGGGGCTGAAGGTCCGCGGTGTCGATGCCGAGTTCGGGAAACCAGCGGGGGGTGCCGACCCGCACCTGCTGGCCATCGATGACCCCCTGCACGCCGCGACCCGCCACGGCCTCGAAGTCCGTCACCGCCGGCAGGTCGCCCGAGCCCAACTGGCTGATGGCATAGGCCACGATCGCCTCGGCCAGGGGATGCTCCGAGCGGGATTCCAGGGCGGCCGTCAGGGCCAGGAGGGTGTCAGCCGGCAGCGCCCCACCGGAGAGCCGCTCGAACTGGGTCACCTCCGGCTGGCCGCGGGTGAGGGTGCCGGTCTTGTCGAGCACGATGGTGCGCAGCGTGCCGGCGGTTTCGAGAGCCTCGGCGCTGCGGAAGATCAGGCCGTTCTCCGCCCCCTTGCCGGAGGCCACCATGATCGAGGTGGGGGTGGCCAGACCCAGGGCGCAGGGACAGGCGATCACCAGCACGCTCACCAGAAACAGCATCGCCAGCACGGCATTGCCGCTCACCAGGAACCAGACCACAAAGGCGGCGATGGCCAGGGCGATCACCGCCGGCGCAAACCAGCTCACCACCTGATCGGCCACCCGCTGCACCCGGGTACGGGAGCTCTGGGCCTGGCGCACCAGCTCCACGATCTGGGCCAGCACCGTGTCGCCTCCCACCCGGCTGACCCGGAAGCTGAAGCTGCCACTGCGGTTCATCGAGGCGCCGATCACCGCATCGCCCACCGCCTTGGCCACAGGCGTGGGCTCCCCGGTGAGCATCGATTCCTCCACCCAGGAGCTGCCTTCGCTCACCACCCCATCGGTGGGCAGCTTCTCGCCCGGGCGCACCTGCACCAGATCGCCCACCACCAGCTGTGAGACGGGGATCTGCACCGGCTGGCCGTGACGCAGCACCCGGGCCGTGGGGGGCTGGAGCTGCAGCAGCCGCCGGATCGCCTCGGAGGTCTGCCCCCGGGCGCGGGCCTCCAGCAGGTTGCCCAGCAGCACCATGGTGAGGATCACGGCGGCGGTTTCGTAATAGACGTCTGCCGGCAGGCCCTCGGCGATCAGCAGCTGGGGGAAGAGGGTGCTGAACAGCGAGGTGAACCAGGCGATGCCGGTGCCGGCCGCCACAAGCGTGTTCATGTCGGCGCTGTGATGCCGAAAGGCCGAAGCGGCGCCGCTGAAGAAGCCCCGGCCGCACCAGAACAGCACCGGCGTGGTGAGGATCAGCTGGGTCCAGGGGCTGGTGAACCAGGCCTGCAGAAAGGGCAGGCTGTGGACCCCGAGCATGTGGGGCAGGCTGGAGAGCATCACCAGCGCGGTGAGCACCACCGCCACACTCACCTTGCGGCGCAGCTGGGTGAGTTCGCGGGCCAGCTCCCGCTCCATGCCATCGGCCGCGCCGGCTGGATCCTCGGCATGGCAGCAGGGAGGGCTGGCGGTCGGGGTGCTCATCAGGAGGCCTGGAGGCAGCGCCGAGGCGCTGCAGGGGACGTACTTTTCAACCTATGGGGTCCAGTGGACTGGAGAGTCAAGGCCCTGGTGGATTGAAACGGCCTGCCGGGGGAACGACGGCGGACAGAGATGGTTAGAGTCTCCCCAGTAATGGAGAGTGTGTTTGCCCATGGCCGCCGCCACTCCCGCTCCCGCACCTGCACCCGCCGCCTCCCGCTCCGCCGCCACGCCAGGGGCCGGCCGCCCTCCAGGGGCGGCGCCAGTGCCTGTCGGCATGAAGATCGGCGCCCTGGCCAGCCGCAGTGGCCTGCCCGTGAAAACGCTCCGCTACTACGAAGAGCTCGGCCTGCTGCCGGCGGTGGGCCGCAGCGAAGGCGGTTACCGCCTGTTCGGTGAGGAGAGCCTGCGGCGCCTGGACTTCATCCGGCGGCTCAAGAGCCTCGGACTGACTCTTGATGACATTCAGGAGTGCCTGGCGGTGCACGATGCCGGTGAGCTCCCCTGCGGCGACATCCAGCGGCAGCTCCAACGGCAGATCGATCTGGTGGACGAACGGCTGCGGGAGCTGCGTCTGTTCAGGAGGGAACTGCAAAGCCTGCTGCAGAACTGGCAGAGCGATCCAGCGCCGAACATGGCCGTGATCTGCCCGAATCTCAACGTCTGATCAGCCCCCGGCCAGCGGAGGTCGCATGAACATTTGGCTGGATTGTCAATCCACTCGCAAGCCCGTGGCCACCTTGGAGATGGACAGTTCGCGGGCGGCGTCGAAAGGATGGCCAACATCGAACCACGCCGAAGAGTCTTCGGACGGCCAGCCCTGCTGCTGGCCACGGGAGGCATCATCGCGGTCTCCCTTTGGGCTGGCACCCGGTGCCTGTCCCAGGGTATGGGCGGTGCCGGCATGCCCGGCTACGAGGGCGGTGCCGGTATGCCCGGGTATCGAGGAGGCGTGGGTGGCCCGGGCCAGATGGGGATGGGTTATTCGGATCAGCAGTTCGTCGTGATGATGATCCCCCACCACGACGGGGCGATCGCCATGGCCGATCTCGCCCTCACCCGCGCCCAGCGGCCCGAGATCAAGGCCCTGGCGAAGAGCATCAAGGCCAGTCAGACCCGCGAGAACGCCCAGATGCGTGCCTGGTACGAGCAGTGGTACGGCAAAGATGTGCCCAGTTGGGGACCGGGCACAGGCTGGGGTTGGCAGAACGGCATGGGCATGGGTGGAGGAATGGGCATGGGCGGGGGCATGGGCATGGGCATGGGCATGGGACAGATGGGTGGTGGCACGAACCTCTCTGCCCTGAGCGCAGCCCCTGACTTCGACCGTGCCTTCATTGAGCAGATGATTCCCCACCACCAGATGGGCGTGATGATGGCCTCGATGGCCCAGACCAATTCGCAGCACCCGGAGCTTCGTCAGTTGCAGCAGGCCATGGTGCGGGTGCAGAGCGATGAAATCCAGCAGATGTCCCAGTGGTATCGCAGTTGGTACGGCACACGCTGAGGCCACCGATGGATCAGTTCTTCATCATCGACACGCCGAAATCCTTCGAGGAGGCCAGCGCCGCCCTACAGAAGGCGGTGGCGCAGCATGGCTTCGGCGTGCTGGCCGTGCATGATCTGGGCCACACCCTGCGCAGTAAAGGTCAGCCGTTCCTGGAGCAGTGCCGCATCTTCGAGGTGTGCAACCCCCAGCAGGCCGCCGCATTGCTCAGCACCACAATGGCGCTCAACATGGCGCTGCCCTGCCGGATCTCCGTCTACACCGAAACTGGCCAGACCCGCATCGGCATGATCCGGCCCGAGGCGATGCTCGCCAGCCTCTCGGCCGATCCCGCCCTGAAGGAGGTGGCCCGCGCGGTGGAGGCCTCCACCACGGCGATCATCGAGGACGCTGCGGCTTAGCGCTAGCGGCAGTATCTGAGCGGCTGCGATGCTAAGGAGGTTCTGTGCGCCGAGTTTCGCGCCAGCCGGCTGCGCTACGGGGTCTGGCAGGTGCCGGGTGGGATCACCCAGACCTGAGATTTCCGGCGATGTCGCAGCACAACGGTGATCCCCGATGGCACAACCCCTGGCGGCCGCCGCTATAGCTGCAAGGAGATCGGCTCCTATGCCCGTGCTCAGGAGCTGCTGCGCCAGGGGCACACCTATCTCGATGGCAACGGCGATGGACAAGCCTGTGAAGCGTTGCGCTGACAGGGTTTCTGGCGGTACGGGAACAGGCACTCCAAAGGGCCACTACCACCTGAAAAACGACGTACCTTGAACTTGAGGGGAGGCCCGGGAGCCAACCCGACCCTCGCCCTCCAACAGAGTCCGGCCAGGGAACACCCGAGCCGGTGCGCTCAGCGGAGGTGCGCCAACGATGCGACACACACAAGGTGAACTCGGTGACGCGGCGCGAGCGTCATCCCGTAACCGCAGAGAGCGATACGCCAGTTCTGTTTCCCGCGTTCTTAAATCTCGGGCTGCATAACCCGAGCCGGGATCACAACCGAGAAGGTCAAGCCCCGAGCATCTCTTCTCCCAGACGTGATCTCCAGTCCTTTCCTGTCAGGCCCCAGACAGACAACGCGTGAACCACAGACACCCGACCCGATCGAGTCCCAGATGCCAAGGCTCAGATCCGCGACCGGTGCTAAGGCGCCCCCCACGGGGCGCCTTCCTGTTGGCGAGACAATCACATGGTCACACCTGCGCTGCTCTGACCTCCTCCCGATCGCCCCTGCAGATCCGCCCCTATGAGGCGGCCGACTGGCCGGGGGTGTGGGCGCTGCTGGAGCCGGTGTTCCGCGCCGGCGAAACCTTCCCGCACGACCCGGCGATCTGCGAAGCCGAGGCCCGGGTGGCCTGGGTGGAGCAGAGCCACGCGGTGATGGTGGCCGTGGATGCGACCGGTGCCCTTGTGGGCACGTACTACCTCAGGCCCAACTCCCTGGCTCTCGGTGCCCATGTGGCCAACGCGGGCTATGTGGTGGCCGAGCAGTGCCGGCGCCAGGGTGTCGGCAGCCGCCTCTGTCAGCACTCCCTGCAGGCGGCGCGGCGGCTGGGGTTCCGGGCGATGCAGTACAACCTGGTGGTGAGCACCAACAGCGCCGGCATCGGTTGCTGGCAGCGCAACGGCTTTCAGCTGGTGGGAACCCTGCCGGGGGCGTTCCGCCACGAGCAGTTGGGTTACGTCGATGCCTTGGTGATGGTCCAGGGGCTTGTGGAGGGGCCGCCCCCATGAAGGTGGTGCCGTTGCGCCTGCAGCCGGGCGCTGACCTGCGCCGGGCACTGCAGACCTGGATGGCCGAACAAGACGCACAGGCCGGCTGCGTGATCAGCTCCGTGGGCAGCCTGACGGTGGTGCAGCTGAGGTTGGCGGGAGCTGCCGAGGCCACGGTGATCCGCGGCGACCTGGAGATCCTCAGCCTGGCCGGGACGCTTTCGCCCGATGGCGCCCATCTGCACATCGCTGTTGCCGACAGCAGCGGCGCCGTGATCGGCGGTCACCTCTGCGCCGGCTCGCTGGTGCGCACCACCGCCGAGCTGCTGCTGGGCCTGCTGCCGGACTGGCAGTTCAGCCGGGAGCTCGACCCGGCCACCGGCTACTCCGAGCTGCGGATCAGTCCTCGGGCTCCGAGCTGAGGGGCGGCAGCCGTCGCTCCACCTGCAGGAACACCAACCAGGCCACACCGGCGCTGATGCCGCCGGTCCAGTCGTTGCGCAGCAGCTCCACAATCGACACCGTGCTGGCGCCGATGCGCAGGCCGCGCAGCAGGAAGCGGCCCAGCTTCTCCAGCGTCTCTCGGTTCACCGCCATGGGCTGGCGCCAGCACAGAAGTAATTCAGGTTGACGGAAGGGCTGCAGGTGTCGTCACTTGGGCGATCGCTGCAGGGGGGACCCCCACCTGCTGGGCGATCAGCACCACCAGCTGCTCCACCCGATCGAGGCGCTGCTCCAGGAGCTGCAGCTCGGCGGCGCCAGCCTTGGCCATGGCCTTGCCGCCAGATGCCCCACCCTTGCTGCCCTTGGTGGCCTTGACGGGTAGGGCGCTCCGCAGGGGCGGCCCATCCGGGTGGCTGAGCAGGGCATCCACCTGTTTCGGCACCGGGCCCTTGCTGAGGCCCTTGATGCCGCGCGCCTTGCAGAGTGTCCAGAGTGCAGCGATCGACAGGCCCTCCAGTTCTTCTCGACTGGCAGGGGCGTCACCGTCCAGCAGCGCTGCGGGCGAGTTGCTGGCTGGTTTGGTGTCGCCCAGCTCCTCGTGCAACCCGCGGTAGAGCCTGGCGTCGGATTGGGCCAGGTCCCGCAACGTGGCCCGCAGGGTGTCAGTGAGTTGTCCCATCGGCCTTGACCTCCTGGGCCTGCTGGGCTGCTGGGCTGTCCACGAGCTCCACCTTGGCGGGAGAAGACGGTTCCGTCTGGTTCACGGGGCCGCCGTGGCCGTTCCCACCCAGGGGGAGCGGCGGCAGATTCTTGGTCTTCTCGATGAACTCCTGACGCTTCTGATCCAGCTGTACCACCCGCTCCTTGGTGTGGGTCCAGCGGTTGATGAAGCGGATCACGGCCTGCACGAGGCCACCAAGGAAAGAACCGCCTTGATAGGTCTTGCGGCCGAGCTTGTAGCGGCCGAATTCATTCACCAGATCGTCGCCAGCGTCTTCAATGTCACCGGCCAGGGCGGTGACGATTTCCAGCATTTCGTACACGTCCTTGCGGACTGATGCTTCCCGTGCGGCAAGATCCAGCAGGCGCTGCTTGAGCTGTGCCGTTTCATCTCGTGCCTTGTTGGCCAAGCTGCGGTGCTGGCCGCGGCTGCGAATCGAGCTCTTGTAGCAGTTGCGTAGCTCGAGGTAGGTGCTGTTCAGATCCTCCCGACTCAAGGGCTCGGGGTCAGGCGGAAAATCCGAGGTGGGGGGTAGAAAAACCATGCGGCTGGCCATTCAGGGTCAATTCTGCCTCGTGCCGCACCCTGCCCCAGGCCACATCGAGTCAGAGAACAATCCAGAAGTTGCATACGCCTGCGGCGATGCCCTGCAGCACTGGGGTTATGGCGCTGCCGCCGGGAGCTGCGACTGCCAGCGGAGGTTCACAGACCCTCACAGCAACAACGCCAGCCCATACCGAATCCGCCTTGGTCCAGCCCGGTCGTGGCCCAGTGCACCTGGCGGCCGCTGCCGATAGGCGCATACTCCACCAGCCAGTTCCTCCTGTAGAGCTGAACCTCCGGGCAGCGAAACGGGAAGGCGTCCCTGTGGTCTGGCGATCACGCCACCCGGCCTGCCCCGGCTTGCGCACCGCGCAAGGGCTGAAGCGAGTCGCTGCGCTGCGCTCCGCGCCCCTTGCGCGGCGCAGGCGGCGCCGGGGCTTGACGGCGGTGTCGTTCGCCAGCCCAGCCATGGCCGCCACTCCCCTCAGCCGCTCCTGCCCGATCCGCATCATCTCGGTGCATCTCCTTGATGCCGCCGGTCAGCTGCTGCGTGTGCTCTTCCTCGATCGCGAGGGCCACATCACCTCCGAGCCGCACTACGTGCCCCGGGAAGAGGCCCTGATCCTGGCTGCCAATCAGCAGCGGGCGCTCGGTCCCCAGGCCGAGGTGCGGGTGCTCTGAGCCCCCGTGGCCGGAGGCACTCCGCCTCCGGCTTTCGGGTGTCGCCACATCGCCCGTGGGCTTGGGCTTCCTGGAGCGATGGATCAAATCTCTCCCAAGCCAGCGGGTGAAAGCAGCAGGTCCCAGCCCGAAGCGGCTCACAGCAACGTCCTGACGGGTCGATCTGGCGGTCTCTCAGCTGGGGCCCTGCAGCACCGGCAGTAGGGGAGGGGATTGGCCACTGGGCCGGCGCACACCCACCGCATCCCTCGTCCAGTCCTCACGTCGCGTCAAGGATCGGGCCAGGCGCCCTCCGCTGTCGGGCGTCCTTGTCACGGCGCTGCGGCCGGCCGGTGGGGGTGGGATTCTCCGCCGTCCTGCCGATGGCTTCCCCCGCTTCCTCCCTCCGCCGCCGCCAGGAGCAGTCCCCGGCTCTCAGCCGTTCTGCCCTGCGGGCCCGCGATGCCCTGGTGCTGGAGCACCTGTCGCTCGCCGATGCCCTGGCTTCCGCCACCGCCCGGCGCCTGTTCCCGTTGGTGGAGCGGGAGGATCTGATCCAGGTGGCACGGGAGGCCCTGGTGCGCTCCGCTCCCCGCTGCAGGGCAGGTGAGCCCGCTGGGCCCTATCTGCGCCGCTGCATCGCCGGGGCCCTGCAGCACCACCTGCGTGATCGCGTCCGCCTGGTGCGGGTCTCACGCCGCGAGCATTAGAAAGGCACCTGCCCGCTCGGCCACACCAGCCTCGATGCCCCCGTCGCTGGTGAGCACTCCCTGCTTGAGCAGCTGGCGGCTCCTGCCGCTGAGCCGGCGCTGGAGTCCTCCCTCGCCGGGCCGGCCCTGGAGCAGCTCGTCGAGCAGCTGCCTGCCGCCCAGGCCACAGCGCTCCGGCTCACGGTCCTGGAGAGCCTGTCGCTGCGGGCTGCGGCTGAGCGGTTGGAGATCAGCGCCATGTCGGTGCAGCGGGCTCAGAAGAAGGCCATTGCTGCCCTGCGCCAGCAGCTGGTGGGGGCGGGCTGAGGCCCCTTCCCTCAGCTCTGCTCAAACACCAGCGTGGAGAGCGGCCACCAGCCACTGCCGCCCTCGTCGTAGGTCAGCTCCACCATCGGATCGGTGTCGCTGCTGTCTGCCGCCAGGTTGAGCACTGTGGCCCCGGTCTCTGGGCTGATCAGGTTGCGCCAGCAGCGCGAGCCAATCTCCGGCAGGGGTGTCGTGGTGTCAGGCATGGGTCAGGGGCTCACCATCACCCGGTTGCCAGCACCGCTGTTGCTCACTGCCGCAAACTGCCTGTGCTGGGGCGACCAGCAGAGCGAGCGCCACCCCAGATCGGCGGGGGAGCTGCGCACCGTCCAGTTCAGGCCATCGGCGCTGGTCATGATCCGGTTGCCGGTGCCGCTGCTGCTGACCGCCACCAACAGCTCCCGCTCCGGCGCCCAGCAGAGGGCGGTCCAGGCGTTGTCGGCCGCCGAGGTCCTGCTCGTCCAGGTGATGCCATCGGCTGAGGTCATCACCCGGTTGCCACGGCCGCTGCTGCTCACCGCCACCAGTAGACCCAGCTCAGCCGCCCAGCAGAGCGCCGTCCAGCTGTTGGCTGCGGCGGCTGTGCGCAGCGTCCAGTTGCGGCCATCGCTTGAGGTCATCACCCGCTGGTTGCTGCCGGTGCTGCTCACCGCCACCAACAACCCCAGTTGAGGCGCCCAGCAGATGGAGCGCCATTCCTGATCCGCGGCAGCAGGGCCGGCCGTCCAGGTGAGGCCATTGGAGCTGATCATCACGCGGTTGCCCGTGCCGCTGCTGGCCACGGCCACCAGCAGGCCTAGCTCGGGCGCCCAGCAGATCGAGGTCCAGTTGTTGTCGGCCGGCGTCTGGCGCAGGTTCCAGCTGCGGCCATCCTGAGAGGTCATCACCCGCTGGCCCGTGCCGCTGTCGCTGACGGCGACAAACAGCCCCAGCGCAGCGGCCCAGCAGAGCGCCACCCAGTTCTGATCAGCGGCCGCCGGTTGGGGGCTCCAGCGAATGCCATCGCTGGAGGTCATCACCCGATTGCCGCTACCGCTGTTGGCCACGCAGACGTAGAGCTGCAACTCCGGCGACCAGCAGATCGCCTGCCAGCTGTTGTCCGCCGCCGAGCGCACGGTCGACCAGAGCACGCCGCTGATGCCCAGCACCGGTATCGGGCCAGCCAGCTCTGCCAGCGCCGCTGCCGGCAGCTGGTAGGTGCCGGCCTGGGGCCCAGCGGGACGGGTGATCGCCAGCAGGTCGCCTGGTTGGAGGGTCATCTGCTGCGGCGCTCAGGGCAGAGCCGGCAGGGTGCTCAGGTCCAGCGGCATGTAGTCCCCGGCCGGCTGGGCAGTGGCCATCGCCGCCTGCAGCTGGGCCGCATCCACCACCCGCCCGGGCGTGCCGTCTGCCAGCGCCAATGGGTCGGCCAGCTGCACTACCCCCGACGCCTCGGCCGTGGCCAGGACCACGCTGAGCAGCGGTTGGGCGGGATCGCTCTCATCGACGGCCAGCGGAACGGCCACCTGGATGCGGATCACCCCGGCGCCATCGGGCCCCAGGGCGGCGTTGGCGCTCCAGCTCGTGCCGTCAAACAGCAACAGATCCCCCTGGGCGATCTCCGCTCCGGCGATGCCGCTCCAGCTCGCCAGGGCAGGGCCGGCGCTGCTGGCCAGGTACACATCTCCGGCCACAGCCCCAGCCGGGGCCTCGGTGGTGGTGGGGTCGATCGCGCCCCTGTAGGTGAGCGCGCCGGGGATGGCGGCATGGAGGGTGCCGTCGGCATCCACCGAGAGGTTGGTACCGGGCCTGATCGCCCCGATCGCCGCCGCGGTGGCCGGGCTGAGCATGAACGCCTTGACCTCATCAGCAGTGGCCCGGTAGGGCGTGCTGCCGCGCTGCACCAGCAGCAGATCGGTCGGCTGGGGCAGGGAACGGCCGGCGGTGCGGCTCTCGGTGGTGGTGGCCATGGTGATCCGTGCAGAAGGGGAAGGCGGTTGAGGAAAGATCAAGGAGGTAGGGGGCTGAGCAGGCGCAGGTCCAGCGCGATCACCACCACCCCATCGCCGGCAGTGGCACTGATGAGCGGCGCCAGGGCCTGCACGGCACTGACACCCCCGGACGGCGGTGGTTCAGGGGTGCCGCCGTCCTGCAGCTGGGCCTGGCCCAGGAAGATCACCCCCTGCGGCCGGCTGCTGCTGCGGCACTGGGCCGTCAGCTCGGCCAGCACAGCCGGATTGGGAGTGGCCATTGGCGCCAGGGCAGTGCTGCTCAGCTGTTGCCAGCCCCCAGCCAGGGATCCGCTGGCCGGGGCAGCGCTGGCTGGGATCAGAGCAGGGCATCCCCCAGCTCCAGGGCCGCGAGATCGGCAGGATCGCTGCTGGCAACACCAGTGCCCTCGCTGGTGGCCGTGCTGCTGCCGCTGGCCTGGGCTTCCAGCGCCGTGGCCTGCTCCACGAGTTCAGCCTTGGTCTGGCTGCCATCGAGCTCCACGCCGTAGACGGTGGAGCAGAACTCCACGATCTGGGCCTTGGTCATGGCCTGGAAGTCGGTGGGCTGTGAGGCCAGCAGGGCCTCGCCAGCCGCGCTGCTGGTGTCCGTCGGCTCACCGGTGGGCGTGGACTCATCTACTGGCGAGGCAGGCTCCGTCGCGTCCGGCGGCTCAGGCTCGAGGTCCAGCAGATCCACGGGCTCTGGCTCCATCTCCGGCGGCTCCTGCTCGGGTGGGGCCTGTTCTTCGCCACCACCGGAAGGGCTGAGCAACTGCCAGCCCAGGGCCTGCCAGCCGGCCAGGTGCACCGGCCAGATCGAGCGAGTCGCACCGTCCTTGCCGATCAGCAGCTGGCTGGGCGGCAGCAGCGAGGCATCGCCTACACCCGGATCCGGTGTGACGTTGAGCCGCTGCTCCGGGCCCGAGAGGCGAACAGGCGTGGAGGCGGGGTTGTTGCTGTCGAGAGGCTGCAGCAGCTCCAGCGGCAGGGCCTCGGCTCCGGCCGCCACATTGAGGGTGTCGAGTGGGTTGCCCATGGCGCTCACCTCACAGCCCCTGGTTGGCGGTGAGCGCCACGGTCATCCCGGCAGGAGTGCCAGGCGAAACCGTCGCCCGCGCCAATCGCAGGCAGGGCGGGGTGATCAGCGCGCTGTCGGCCGGGTTGATCAGCAGGGCGGCGCCGCTGATGATCGCCTCCACCTTGCCGCCAGCGGCGGGGATGGCGACGGCCGCGGCGGTGATCCAGCTGCCGGCGTTGCCATCGGCCAGCAGCGGCGCCAGCTCCAGGGTCACGGTCACGGCCTCGCTGTGGCCGGGGTGGGAGGCCACCAACACAAAGGACGCGGAGGCATCGAGATCGGTGCCGAGGTTCACCACATCACCGCTGCTGCGGGTGTGCTCATAGCAGTCGGTGGCGGAGTGGTTGATCCAGCCGACGAGCACCGTCTGGGCGTCGAGCAGCCGGGTGGCGTGAGAGGTCATGGAAGGGTCTCCGGTAGGGATGGGATGAAGGGTTCAGGGCAGCACCAGCGGCATGGGCGCCACGTTGAACAGGCGCGCGGCGGCCTTGCGGTTGCACACGGCAAAGCCCACGTACCAATCCACCCGCGTGCGGAACACCGGCGCGTCATGCACCTCCCCGAAGTCGCGCACCGAGATGCCGTAGCGCCCCTCGAACGGGCCCTGCAGGCCGCAGACCGCCGCATCACCCAGCACGCAGCAGTAGATGGAGGTGGTGCCAGCGGGTTCGTCGTAGCCGAGCACCGCGTTGCCCTCGGCGTCCTCCTCCACCAGCAGGATCTCGATCCCCTCGAAATAGTGGCGGCCGTCGATCACTTCATAGAGGTCGCCGCCGGCCTGGCGGGAGGCGGTGCTGATCTGGCGGCGGGCGGCCTTGCTGGCGATCAGCACCTTGTCGCCGCCGTAGCCGATCACGCTGTCGCTCAGCGCCTCCAGCGCCAGCAGGTTGAGCGTGCTGCCGCCGTTGTCGATCGTCTGGTCCTCGCCAGGCGCCAGGCGCTTGCTCAGCCCGTTGAACGCCCGCGGATCGAAGGTGTCATCGCCGTTGATGATTGCGGCTTCCAGGGTCAGCCGCATCGAGCGCACCTTCATCTCGGTCTGGGCTGCTCTGGCCTCAGGACCCTGCAGGTCCACGATCGAGCGGTCCACATCCAGGTCGCCGCCGAACAGGTGCACGAACTCCGAATCGGAGTTGATCACCCCGTAGCTCTGGCGGTAGCCCTCGTTGACGGCCCGGAAACCGACGCGGGGCAGCTTGGTCTCTGCCGGGAAGCTCAATGAGCCACCGACAAGGTTGCGGAAGGGAAGGCGGCGCAGTAGCTCCCCTTCCGCGAAGGTCTTGAGCACCGCCAGCTGTTCAGCGCGGCGGGCGTATTTCTGCGCTTCGATCAAGGTCAGGCCCAAGGGCACGCTCCAGGGGCCTGGCCCCAGTGACAACAGCTCCTGTTGCCAGGTCCTGCAGGCCATCCGGTTCTGCGCCGCTCTGCGGAGGGGTGTCTGTTGATCACGCCACATCGGCCCGTCCCCTCGGCGAGCACCGCATCGAGAACAGTGCGCGTCACGGTCCACCGCCTCCATCCTGCGGGTAGTGCAAGCGGTGGATGGTGGTACTGATGCGTGAGCGGCTGCGGTGCCTACCTTCCGCGCTTGGCCGGTGCCACCGTGCCAGGTCGGCTTGGGGGATCGCCGCGATGGCGGCCCTGCTGATCGGCGGAGCCCCCAGCCGCGCCGAACCCTGGAAGAACTGCGCCTACAACGACCGGCCGATCCCCTGCCGCGACAGCCACAGCAGCGACGGCACCGTGCGGATCGTCTGGAAGGACGGCAAGGCGATGACCTACCGGCTGATTCAGGAAGGCTTCCCCCTCTCCACCCTGCGGGACAGTCTGGGCGGGCTGTGGGTGCGGGAGATCTACGTGCAGGGCAATGCCGTCTTCACCAACAAGGCCAACGGCAATCGGATCTTTGTGCCGTTGCGCCCAGAGACCAACCGGCCATGAGCGACCTCGACGCGTTCCTCCGTTGGAACTCCGGCCACCTGCTGGAGAACCGCACCCGAGGTGCCTATGCCGAGTGGCTGGTCCACCGGGCGTTGGGCCTCGATTCCGGAGAGCACCGGGTTGCCAGCGCCTACGTCTTCTGCCTGCTGGCAGAGCAGGACCCCGAACTGGTGGATCCCCAGGACCTCAGCCAGTGGCGGTTTTGGGTGGTCCCCACGGGAAAGCTGCATGGAGGACGGAAATCGATCGGACTGCAACCGCTGATCCGGGCCTATGGCCCAGGCATCAGCTACGAGGAGCTGCCGGACTCCATTGAGGCCCTGCGCGCTTGAAGCCTGCGGCCGTCCAGAGCCGCCGCCAACCCAGACCTTTCGTGCTAGTACAGGCGTACGCATCGAGTGGTTGCATGGGAGTGGCTGCGAGTCGGGGGGCTTCTCCGCTGGAACAACGGCTTGATGCACCGATCGAGGAGTGGCCCTACCTGGGACAGGAGGTGCTGGTGCCAGCCCGCAGCCGCAAGGTCTGCATGACCTGCCACTGGTTCAGGCATCACGCCGGAGCGAACTGCATCCCACTGCTCACCTGCCAGCTGCACCAGGGCCTGATCGCCCAGGGCGAGCACCTCACCAACCGCTGCCAGGGCTGGACCGACGACATGGTGCGCCAGACGGGCTGGGCACCGGAGGTGGCCTGAGCAGAGCTCAATGAACGTCGTCGACCGGCCCGGTCGCCCGCCGCTTTCGCCCCGGGAGGGCTGGATCAGCGACGGTCGCAACGTGCTCCACTTCAAGCCGCTCCGCTACGACCGCTGGAGCCAGTCGCTGGAGGTGACGCTGGGAGAGGTGATGCCTGCCGGGGAGCCGGCGCTGCTCAAGCGCCGCAAGGAGCTCACCCGCGGGGAAGCGATCAAGCTTTGGACCCAAAAGCTGCAGGCCGGCTGGAAGGTTTGTGCGCCGCAGTGGGAGCCACCGAGGAACTGAGCGCCGACGGGCAGAGGCGTACCGGGTCTTCGAGTCGCGCTCGACAGCGAGCCCTGGCTGAGGAGCTGCTGCAAGAAGCACAGCCCTCCCTCGATTCCCCCCTGCAGCAAGCGACCACCAACACCAGCCGTAGCAGCCAAGCCAGCCGGAGCGTCGGAAGCGAGCCACAGTGTGAACATGAGTACGGTACGGTACTGTTTGGCCTGATTGATGCTGGTGCCAAGTCGTCCTTCGATTGCTTTGTCCGATGGTCCGCGCCGCAAGCCCTCCCCGGTCTCGAATCCTCCTGGCGGCCAAAGAGCTGTTTTTCAGCCAAGGTTTCGCCAGGGTCTCGACTGATGACCTTGCCCAGGCTGCGTCGGTTTCCAAGGCGACGCTGTACCGGCACTTCGAGGGACTCAATGGGGTCCTTCGAGCAGTCGTGGAAGCTGAGGTTGAAAGCTTTGAGCAGGGTGTTCCTACTGATGTTGAGACAGAGGAAGAATTCGTTGAAGCCCTGATCAGTTTTGGTTCGAAGCTTCTGAGATTTCTCAATCAACCTGAGATCATCAGATTCTCACAGCTGATGTTTGAAGAGGCGCGTTCACACCGCGATCTCGCCGGAGACTTTTACTCCTGCGCCTATGGTCGAACACAAGATGATCTATCACGCTTGATCCAGCAAGGCGTTGATCTTGGCTATCTGAAGTCTAAACACAGTGCCAATGATCTTGCTGAACAGCTTCTCGGGCTTTTGGAGGGTTTTGGATTTGTGCGCGCACTTCTTGGCTTGACCAGCCAACCATTTGAAAATCCCGAAGAAAGAAGCCGATCCTGTGTGCGCATCTTGTTGCACGGGCATACAGGAAGCCCGAACCTTCTCGATCGCACTTTCATTCATGAACGAAAGCCATGAGCATTCACAAATTCGCGCCTCCGGCGTCGCTTGGCGACCGGTTGAACGACTACAGCAAGCTTCTGATGGTACATTTCAAAAGCAAGTCTTTCACCATTGCTGTCGGGATCGCCACCCACTCAATATTCCCGCTCCTTCGCTGGCTGCAGCAGCGGAAGATCGACAAAGGCGAGACAATCTGGCTGGAAGACATGCCTGGGCCGCCACAAAGTCAGGCTTTCCCTCACCTGTCATTTCAACCGGCTGATCTGACTCCTAATGCCGGGCTACTTCGAAGGCGTGCTCGCCACATGAAAGTCGATTACCCAGCAACGGATTATCCATTTGCTTACCGTAAGACGCCACTTTCAGGCAATGTGATCAATGGCTTGGGCGAGGAGGCTGCCCGCCAGCCTGACCATGTATTTTTCGGTGACTCCTACAAGCGCGCCTGGGGAAAGCTGGACTGGTATTTCCAGGTTATGGAGCCCACCTCAATTCACCGACAGATTGCACAAATCTTTTGGCAGGACGGTGGTCGCGTTGGAATTGTGGCACGCAGAAATACCGCCCCTCCAGACCCTTCAGATGCCGCCCTCCTGATCAAAGAGGCGGCGAGGCGCTTCGGCGCGAGCCTGGCGGGCATCACCAAGATGGATGCAAGTTTTTGCTACCGGGACTCATCGCCCGATTTTCAGTATGCGATCTCAGTGGCATGGCCTATGGATCGAGAAGAGATGCTGCATACGCCGAGCCAGCGCTCCAATCGGGAGATCATGGATGCCTACCGGCAGGTCAATCGAGTAGCCATCAAGCTTGCGAACTTCATTCGATCCCTGGGCCACCCAGCTCAGGCGTCCACCAATCTAGCCCCAGGCTCCAGCACTGAAGTGCTTCATGTTCCCATTGCCATTGAGGCTGGTCTTGGCCAGCTCGGCAAACATGGATCCTTGATCACTGCTGAATTCGGCTCCAACGTGCGCTTGGCCACGGTGCTGACCGATTTGCCCCTTGCGATCGATCAGCCGCGCGACCTGGGTGTTGACGACCTTTGCCGTAACTGCCGGATTTGCGAAACCAATTGCCCGCCTCACGCGATTTTTTCCGAAAAGCAGACTGTGAGAGGCCAGAAGAGATGGTATGTCAACTTTGACAAGTGCGCACCCTATTTTGCTGAAACACGTGGCTGCGGAATCTGTATTGAAGTGTGCCCCTGGAGTGAGCCCGGAAAAGGTATGGAGCTCACAAAGACCCTGCTTGGTCGCCGCCACCCTGTTACGGGCAGCGAGTGAGCAGCTTTGTCGGAATGAGGCCCCACCTGGGTGCAGAGCACAACAAAGCCCGGAGTGCTGGCCCCGGGCGTTTGTCTGCTCAGCCGTGGTGCCGTCCCAAGGGGGACGGGCGCAGCTGCGCGGTCGGTTGATCGTTTGCAGATCAGGGTGTCTTCGGTTGTGGTCGGAGTTGCCGGCGCTGGCACCTGGGGCCAGGTGTCAATCGGGACGTTCCGTTGGGTCCGGGGCACCTCAGGCGGTGCAATGGACGGCGACTTGGCTACACGCCAGGAACGTCAGAAATCCGTCGAGAGTGTTGGAGCAGGGGCCGGATCGTCAGCGCACTCCTGGCTGCTGCTCAGGGGGGGTGTCTTCCATCGATGGAGCCTCCGAATCCCGTTGCAGCCAGAATGGATCCGGCGGCTGGAGACAGCAAGAGCAGCGGCGGGATCCACATCCCTCGTTACCAGCTGCAACGCATCGTCATGCGGGCCTTCTCGCCGCAGGTGCTAAGTGCCGGACAGGGCTGATCCAGTCCCTGCCCCACCGGCGCTCTGTGGATCGGCTACGCGCAGCCCTCCTCATGGTCCGGGCGGCCTCAAGGGCTGACGCGAGTCAGCCGACTTGTTCGATGGCTGCGCTGCGCTCCGCATCTCAGCGGGGGCTGCCCCTTGACCCCGCCCGGCCTGCTTCGGGGTCTCCGCTACGCCTGCCATGGCTTCCGCATCCCGCATCCGCGCCTTCCAGCTCCTCAGCTCCCGCACCCTGGAGCTGCTCTGCGGGCGTATTTCTGCGCCTCGATCAAGGTCAGGCCCAAGGGCACGCTCCAGGGGCCTGGCCCCAGTGACAACAGCAGCTGTTGCCAGGTCGCTTGTGGGCAGGGTGAACCCTGAGGTTCAGGCTGTTTAGCCTGGGGCGATGACCAATCCCCAGCTCATTGAGAACCTGCTTGCGGTGATCCGCAGCCTGCCGGCTGACGATCGCCGCTGGCTGCTCAGGCAGCTGGAGCAGGACAGCAGCGACCTGAGTCACGGGGCCCTGGCTGAGATGGCGATGGCCGGGGGTGCCTTTGACGACCTGGCGGCTGAGCCTGACCTCTACAGCTTCTCGGACGGAGAAGCGATCGGCGCCTGCTGATGCTGAGCCGCTACGACATCGTGCTGGTCGCCTTCCCATTCACGGATGGGCCTGCGGCCAAGCCTCGGCCGGCCTTGGTGATCACCACCAGTGAGCGCCATGGGGATGTGTTGCTGGCCTTCATCAGCTCCAACGTCAGCGGGCCGCCAGGCCGCGATGAGCTCGACATCCCTGCCGATCATCCAGGCTTCTCAGACACCGGCCTAAAGGTGAGCTCGAGGATCCGGCTCAGCCGCATGACAACCCTGGCGATGCCACTGGTGAAACGGCGCATCGGGCTGCTGCCGCTGGCCTTGCAGACGGAATCCCAGCAGGTGCTGCAGCGGGTGATCGGCGGCCAAGGCTGAGCGTTCCCCTGTTGGCCAGTTCGTCGCTGTGACAGCAGTGGGCGGCACCGGTTTCCAATCCCGTGCCCGGTAGCGGCCTGGGCCCCTGCCCCACCAGCTCCTGGTGGATCGGCTACGCGCAGCCCTCCTCATGGTCCGGGCGGCCTCAAGGGCTGACGCGAGTCAGCCGGACTGGTGCGTTGGCTTCGCTGCGCTCCGCATTGCAGAGGGGGCTGCCCCTTGACCCCGCCCGGCCTGCTTCGGGGTCTCCGCTACGCCTGCCATGGCTTCCGCATCCCGCATCCGCGCCTTCCAGCTCCTCAGCTCCCGCACCCTGGAGCTGCTCTGCGAGGAGGCCTCCACCCATCTCCCCACCCCCCTGGAGCGGCTGGAGCGCCTCTGCGCCGATGTCCTCTTTGATCGCCAGCGGCTCAATCCGCCGCTGGTGAGCTCCTTCCCCGAAAGCGAGCTGCCCTTCTGAGGGGGCGAATCCCTCGGGCCCTTGGTCTTCGGGCCCTTGGCCCCGGCTGCGGCCGGGGCTCTCTTTTTGCCCGCAGCCGGCGGCCCCAAGCCAGCACTGGCAACAGGGCTCAGCAGCACCACGCCGATGGCCAGCCCCATGACCCCCGAGCGGTTCCAGGACCGCTTTGAAGCCTTTCGCGGTGAACCCCAGCAGGTTTCCGGCGTCTGGACCCTTCATGCCGCGATCGCTGCCCTGCCCGGCAGCGAGGCCGTCCTTGATGAGCAGGCCCCCTGGGCGCTCACCTTCAGCCAGAAACCCGCTGCGCCCCCGGCACCAGCAGTCCCCGACGGCGGCCTCGATCCCCGCGGTTCAGAGGAAGCTGGCATGGCCGGCCCGCAGCTGGCAGCCCCCGTCCAGCCCGGAGACACCTACCTGCTGGTGAATGACCGGGATGAGGACATGGAGGCCTACGACCACACCGGCCAGTTCCTCTGGAAGATCCCCTGCCTGGCCCGCGGCCAGGGGGCGGATACCGACTGGAGCCAGAACAGCACCGACACCCCGCCAGGGCTCTACAGGCTTGGCCAGCTCTACGCCGATTACGAGCAGAACCCCAACCCGCCCTGCTCCGATACCGCCATGGGCTACGGCTGGTATTCCTTCGACATGGAGGAGCTGGAGGGCCAGGAGGCCGCCCACGGCCGGGCCGGGATCATGCTCCACGGTGGTGGATCAGCCTGCGGCTGGCCCGGCGCCTGGGCAGCGCAGCAACCCCTGCACCCCACCCTCGGTTGCGTTCGCCTGCACAACGCCGATCTGCGCGACAAGGTGCTGCCCCTCTACCGGCATGGCACCGTCTATGTGGGGGTGTTCCAGGAAAAACAGTGACCCCGGGGCTGGTGCTGCCACCGGCTGGGGCCAGACCGCCCAAGCCGCCGTTCGACCGCGAGCGGTTCATCTTCAAGATCCTGGCGGTGGTGATCGGCACCCAGCTGCTGATCCATTCCCTCGCCGCTGGGGTCTGCGGTCAGCGGGCGCTGGAGGGCCGGCCTGTTGGCCAGATCTGCCCCGGCACGCTGGAGCAGCTGCAGGGCGGCTTTGATTCCACCCTCAAGCTGCTGCTGGCGCTGCTGGGCGGTGCAGCGCTGACGCGCATGGACCGTTAAAGCCTGGGAGCGGGAGGAGGGCTTGCTCCGGGCCTCTCCAGTCTGAGGCCCGTCCTGCGGCCGCGCCTCCGCTGGGATCGGTCCCGTCGCTGCGCCACACCTGGCGCCGATCGTCATGGCCACGCTCACTGCAGGCAATTCCGCTGCCACCTCCCCGTTCTGCAGGCCAGAAGAAGATCCGTTCCTGCTGCTCGAATCCACGCTGCGCGCGGTGGAGGAGATCCTGCTGCGGCGTCGTGGGCTGCCGCTGCGCCGCACCTGGATCGAGCAGCCCTATGGAGAAGAAGAGATCACCCTGCTGGAGGAGGAGGTGATCCCCGCGATCCAGCAGTGTCTGGCACGGGTCGATGCGCTGGATGAGCGGCTGTTAGCCCAGCAGGAGCTGATGCAGCGCTGTGAGCTCGAGCTGCAGCGCCAGCCACTGTCTGTGCAGAAGCTGCAGATGGCCTGAGCGCCATGGTTTGGGGGCTGCAGCTGCGGCCCCCTTGCCTGTGCCTCGATCCCAGGGTTGGCGGAGCAGCGCCTGTCCTCGGGCGCGGTGGGTGCTCAGCACGAATCCGCATGAGGGCCAGTGGGGCGTGGCTGGCCGGGCGGAGCGAAACCCCTCCGCAGCCTGCCCCTGCGGCTTGCGCTGGCCAGGGCTGACGCGAGGCTCGCGCTGCTCGCCCCTGGCCAGCACTGCGCCTGCGGGGCGTCTGGTCGGTGTTCTCCGCTCCACCCCAGCCATGGCCACTCCCCAAGGCCCCGTCTGCGAAGTCCGCCTGCTTGTGGTTCACCGCTATCAGCCAGGAGTCCAGAAGCTCGGCACCACCCCCTGTGAGGTCGAGTTCCTGGGCCGCCGCGGCAAGCCCGTCAAGAAGAGGCGGCTGATCCCTGCCGAGAAGGCGTTCGCCTTTGCCCGCAAGCTGCAGGGCACCCCAGGCTGCACCGTCTCGGTCTGCTGAGCCTGGGGGCGCAGGCCCGGCTGCCGGTTGGTGGCCGGGCTTTCCGGTCTTCACAGGCTGAGCCGGCCAACATGGACATCAGTGGCAAGCAAACCATCAGTCGCGAGAGTTGGGGAAGGCACAGCGAGCAGACGGCATCGAGAAGCAGGCCGAGACCCTGCTGCATGCCTATGCAACCGTCTGCCACAACTCCTTACGCCCCAGGGAAGCGGGGCCAAGCGCCCACTGACGTCAGACGACCGCCCCCGCCAGAATTACCTCACCCCCTGAGCCAGCCAACCCCTGATGCAAGCGTTGGTCTGGCTCCCGGTGGACAACCCCACCCTGGATGTTATCCAGGCGCAGCTGAGGCAGCGGGATGTGTTCACTACTGGGTATGAGCGCGTAGGAGTGGACGCATATGACCCGGCGACCTATCTGCATGACCAGTTGCTGGAGGAGACGAGCTTCGGCTTCCGCTACGACCGCAATGTGCTGAGCCGCCTAGTGGAGGTGGTTCAAGGTAAGCCGTTGAGCGAAGAGCATCGGGTGGCCTGCGGCATCCAGGTGCTGGCGCAGATCACGGAGGCCGTGGTGGAGCCAAACACGGCGCTCTATGAGTTGGGATCTGGCTGCTCGCATGCAGATGCTGAGGAGCAGTTAGCTCTGTTTCGTCGCATCGACCATACGCATCCGCAGCACTGGGCCGACCTGGCAACGGGTCGAGCTGATCGCTTCAAAGCAGAGCGACTTGGCGACTGGGAAGGAAACAGCGCGAGGGAGGACAATTACGCCAAAAGATTAAATCGGTGGAGCGCAAGTTATGCGGCTTGCCTGAAGATTGCCACCCTGGAACTGAGTGAGATGGGCGCCGAGGCCAGGATGCTGGAGTTAATCCGCTGGATGGAGGAAGATCTATGCTTCCTCTTGCCAGGGTTAATTCTTGCCAATCGGTATCTCGCGCCCAATTCCTGCCGTGGCGGCTTGTTCAAGCAACTGCGCAGCCAAGATCGAGGCAAGGCTCTTAAAGGAATTCGCAACCAAGCATGGGATCTCGCCTTGATCTATGCCTGGATGGAAGATTGTCGCAACATCGCCACCACTGGCAAGATCGTAATTCTGGCCAGCCTGGATCGCAGATTGCACTCGATCGCACGCTCGGTTCTAACGGCCATAGAACTTGGGCGCGATGAGGCAATCACAACGCAGCAGACAATTGAGCGAGAGTTCTTCTCTGCCTGGGGAATGGCACGTGGGCAGCGACTTCTTGGTGCATGGCAAGCCGCTCAATCACGACGACAAAGCCACCCCGAACGAAAGCGAGTCCTAACACTCGAAGACGCCCGAGAAATTGAGAAGTTTTTGGAGGCGCAGATCCTTCTTCCCGTCACTCCTCTGCCACAAGCCGCGGGCAATGGCCAGCACTGCTGAGGCTGGAATTGAGGCGATGGATTTCCTGATCCTTTGCGCGAGTTGCGTAAAGCGCTGAGGCACAGCAAAGCGGAGCCGCATTGCCGACGCCAGCTCCGTTGCACGGCTATGACCGATCGGCGTACCGCCCAACGTCCTGCAGATCGTTGGGCGCCACTCACTCCAACTAGCCCGACTGCTCAAGGGATGGGTTGGCGGTGAGCACCCAGCCAGTACCGGTAACGGCTGCGATACCGCCCGGCACGGGCTTTGGAGCGAGCAGAGCCGAACTGGGGGCTGGAGCCATCGCGGCGGCGGCGTACCCAGACACCCCGGCGAATCAGCCGAGTGTCGTTTGGATTGGCGCGGCGGGCGGCCACGATCGCCCCGTAACCCCGCTTCTGTTTGCGTTGGGCGCGGGAACGGGCCTGGCTGGCACTGGCGGCCGGCACCACCGTGGCGGTGGATCGGTTGCGCCAGAACACCAGGTACCAGGCCATTGCTCCCTCCCGGCGGGTTGATCAGCGCCGCGGTGCAGCCGCCCGGGGGGTGGTGCCCTTGACGGCCTCCAGGTAGAGCTCGGCGGTGCTCAGGGTCTGCAGGTTCACGGCTCCGCCGTGCTCGTGACCGCTCTCAGGCACAGCCGCCGAGTACAGCCCGCTGCGCTGCTGGAACAGGAAGCTGTACACCGGGTGGCGGCGCAGCTCCTCCATGTAGTCGCCATCGCTGAGGGCGACACCGTCGGCTGTGAGGGGCTGGCCCTTGCCATCCACCGGCAGCAGCCGCTCGCGGCCGTCCACCTCGCCCAGCTGGAAGTGGCCACCGCACAGCGTCACGAAGGTGTCAAAGAACGTCCCCCGTTCATCACCGCCCACCCGGCCTTCCGCTTCTGAAAACAGCCGTTCCATCAAGCGCTCCTTGCGCAGGTTCTGCACCTGGGAGCGGGCCTCGTCCCGTTCCTTTTCGACGCTGCGCACGCGGCGCAGGTTGGCCTCGTTGAGCTGGCGTTCGCGCTCGCCCACCTGGCGTTCGAACTCCTCGCGCTTGCGCTCGGCGTCCTGCAGGCGGGCGTACTCGTCCGGGTTGATCTCCGAGAAGCGCGAGAGCTGGGCTCGGGCCTTGCGCAGTTCTTTTTCGAGCTGGTTGCTGCGGCGGCGTTCGGCCCGCAGGGGATCAGCACTGCTGGGAGCAGCGGCAGGAGGTTCGTCGTTGTCGCTGGGGCTGGAGTCCTGTGGCAGGGAGAGGTCGAGGGTGTCGTCGCCGTCGGCAGCATCCAGAGCCACGTCAACGGCGCCGTCGCTGTCGAGCAGGTCGGAGTCAGCGGCAGGTGGAGCAGAGCCAGCAGGGACCTGGTTGGGTTGTTGCTGCTGTTGGCGGTAGGTCTGCCATCGGCCAGGAGGGACCATGGGACCTGGAGCAGCGCCACTGTTGGCGCCGCTGGAATCAGAGGAGAAGAAGGAGGAGGGCATCACCCATCACGGCTGTGGTGCTGCGGGCGCCCCGTCCGGGCTGCGCTCGCTCTCCCTGTTGCCAGCTCCTCAAAAGCCCTGCTCAGGCAGCTCATCCAGCACGGGAGCAGAGCGCCGGGCCGGCAGGTAGGTCCACTCCCCCGCCGGTAGCGGCGTGGAGGGCAGATAACCAGGCACCAGCAACTGCATCCCCGCCGGGATGGAAGTGGTGGAGCGGTAGACGGGCAGGAGCAGGGTGGTGCCAGCCGGCAGCGGTTCCTCGCTGGGCCAGCTGCTCAGCTCCGGGTTGAACTGGCGCAGCAGAGAGAGGCTGAGGTTCTGCTCGGCCGCCACGCTGCTGAGCGTGTCGCCTTCGACGCTGATGTAGGTCTCGCTCTGCTGCAGCACCGGGTTGAGGCTGCGCAGCTTGGTTTCGGTAGTGCCATGGCGGCCAGCCAGCACGGCCAGCGAATCCCCATCAATGGAGGTGATGGTCTGGGTGCTTTCCAGCTGGGGGTTGATCCGCCGCAGCGTGGCCACGGTGGTGCCGTAGCGCTCGGCGATCAGGTTCAGGGTGTCGCCATCCCTGAGCACCAAGACGCTGTGCGGCCTGAGTACCAGCTGGATCGCTTCCCCCAGCAGCGGCTGCAGCAGCAGCCCGATACCGCCGGGGCCGTAATCCGCCCCGAAGTGCATCACCTGGCAGCCGGCGAACTGGGCCCGCCCGCCACTGGGCAGCCCGCCCTCCGGTTGCAGCAGTGCCAGGTCCCCGAGCCACATCACCCCCTGGCAGGGGGCCTGCACCGTGCCCAGCAGCGTTGGGTCCCAGGGCAGCGGCGCCTCGTCGCGGAAGCCTGGTGTGGCCCAATTCAGCTCGGCCGCTAGCCAGTCGAAGGTGTTGCTGGTGCTCACCGGCAGGATCGCCGCCCGGCAGAGGTAGCCGCGCAGCAGCACGTCGCCTGGGTCGGTGAGAGCGGTGTCGTTGTAGCCGCTGACGATGCCGTTCTGCTCCAAGAAGCAGTCGATCACATGTCGGCGGATGGGAACCGGATTGCGGCTCTCGGGCCGGTCCACCTCAAACAGGCAGAGGCGGGCATTGGCGTAGGGCTGCAGCGCCAGCCACAGGGGAGTCGCAGCAGGCTGAGCCACCCGGCTGTCGATCGCCGGGGCGGCTTCAGGCAGAGACACCAGCTGGCCCCACAGCGGAGCACCTCGCAGAGGATTGAGGCCCTGGTTCAGGGGCGAGAGGGGCTGCTCCATCGCTCAGCCCCGCACCAGGGATCCCCGGAAGGGATCTGGGTTGCACAGGCGCCAGTTCTGCAGCCGCGGCAGCAGCAGCGCCAGCTGGCCGATGTGCTGGCTGCGCTGCCGGTTCAGCACCATCGCCGGGGACGGCCCCGCAGGGTTCCACTCACTCTCGGTTTCCTCCAGCAGTAGCTCGGTGGCGTACTCGACCACTGCCAACTTGCTCAGCGGCAGGGGGTTGGGCACAACGCCACCGGCAACACCCTTGCGCTTGGTGCGCACCGGTCTGTTCACCTGTGCCGGGGTCAGCGCCGCCAGCTGCTGATCCAGGAGGGCGATGGCATCGAGGTGGCCCTGAGCCGTGCAAACCCCCGTGGGGTAATGGGCCTGCAGCAGGGCCATCTCCCGGTTCAGGGCCGCAAGGGCAGCACTGGTGACGGGGATGGAGAGGGCGACGCGTAGAGCCTCAGCATCACCGGGGAGCCAGGTGCAGGTGGGCGGGGAGGTCTGGGTCATGCCCTCCGTTGCCAGCCAGCTCAGCTGCCGCTGCCCCCATTGATCTCGCCCAGCCCCAGCTGCTGGCGCAGCTCCACGCCGTCAATCACTCCCCGCTCATGCAGCACCAGCCACTCCTGCACCGATGGCTGGGGTTGGCGCGGGGGCTGGGGCGGCACCAGCGGGCTGATCTCCACGCTGCAAGCCGGCGAATCCGTCAGCTTCTCGCCGGTGAGGCTGGTCCACTGGCGCAGCAGGGTGCTGAGCATCGAGGCCTTCTGGCCTGCCAGCGATTGCAGCACCGCAAAGCTCTGGCCGGCGGTGAGCGAGACCTCCAGCTCGGTCCGGGCTGGACCGTGGCCGCCGGCGGGGATCAGGGCGTCACGACGCATGGCCTCCTCCAGCTGCTGCAGGTAGGCCCGGTGCTCAGCCAGCGAGCGGGCTTCAATCTCGACCCACTGGAACTTGGCGCCTTCCGGCAGGTCCATGAAGGAGGAGGTGGAGAGCACCAGGCGCTGGGGGCGCTGGCCTTCTGCGCCGCCAGTAGCCGAACCCGAGCCCAGAGCGCCATCACTGCGCCGGAAGCCGTAGGCATCGACCAGCCCCGTGCGCACACCCACCGGCAGGGCGGTGCGGGAGAGGAGATCCTCGTATTCGCTGCGGCAGCGGTAGTGGTTGAGGTACTGGTGGGCCAGGCCCAAGTGGGGCAGATCGCCTTCTCCAAAGGCGGTGCCATCCACCGAGTACCAGAGGGCCGGCAGATCAAAACGCTGCGGCATCCGCTCCGGCTCCCCTGCTGGCACCACGTCGTAGCCAGCGGCAGCACCGGGATTGGGGTTGGCCTGCCAGCTGCGCAGCACCAGGCCGTCATCCGTCACCGACAGGCTGCGGTAGAGCCAGGCCTGCGGGTCTGGCACCAGTCCGCCGTGGGCGTCGATCACCACCGTGGGCACTGCGGCATTGCCACTGGCAAAACGGGGCGGCAGGGCCTGACGGCGCGGTTCGCGCCAGACGATCTCCACCGGGCCCGACGCCGGAGCCGCACTGGCGGTATCGGTGGGCAGGCGCCAGTTGAGTAGGTCGCCACGGGGCACCAGCTGCAGGCGGGGTAGGGAGAGCCTGTCTCCCTTGGCGATGGCCTCAAGCCGGTCGCCTTCTGAGGGCCAGCGGTGCTGGGGCGGCAGCTGCAGGATCAGGCAGCCGCCATCCCGCAGGGTGAGCAGGTCGGCCAAGAACAGGAACACCCCCAGGTCCGTGCCCTGGCCATCCACATCGGTGGCCACCCGGATCAGGGAATCAGGCAGCTCCTGCCAGGCCAGCCGCGACAGCATCCCCGCGTAGGTGCGCAGGGCATCACGGAAGAAGCCGGTGGGACGGGCCGCCTCCAGGCGCTTGAAGTAGCAGGTCTCGGGCTCCTCGATGCCGCGGGGCAGGTAGACCGGCCGGCGGCTGGTGCCGTCGGGGAGCTCCAGCAGGGTCCAGCAGTCGTAGACCAACTGGAGTCGGTCACGTAGGCCGCTGAGGGTTGGGTGTTCCAGCCAGGGGGGCTGAGCTGGGGGTTGAGCCTGCGGTGTGGTTGGGGAGGTGGGGCTGCTTGAGGTGACTGACCTGCGGCGGGTACTGGGCACTGGCTACTGGTGAGATCAGAGCCATTGCCAGAGGGAGCAATGAGCGGCGGGACGGTCCATGCAGGATCTGCATGGTTCCAGTCAGATCATCCGGGCAGGCGCAAGAATGTCGGACAGACCGTGGGGCATGGGTTCATATGCGGACCCGTATAAGAACCAGGCTGGATGAGCGATCTGCCTGAAAGTGGCTGGCACGCAGTGGGATTAGGGGTCAACTGGTAATGATTTCGGGATCTTATGCGTACCACGAAGGGCCGGAGCATCTCTTAGCGAGGGTCCGCCCATATAGCGTTCGGCAGCCAGCATGTTGCCTAGATGGCACCACGGAGAATACCTCCAGGATCGCTACCAGTAATTCTTCGATATAGAATGAGCGCCTGATTATCAGTCAATGAACAGATTATATCTGCGGCAATCCTATGGTTAGACTCCTTCCCCATATCTCGATCAGCTATCAAGCCATGAAACTGTAACGGAATGGCTCGCAGCTCTCCCCTTTTTAGATTCTTCAAAAAGAAGTAAAATAGTACTTTAATAATTCTCCTGTAACCAGCCTGCTGAAGGGCCAAGCTTGGCCTGTCAATTACGTATGTCCATACAAGTTCTTTGAGCATTTTGATTTGAAGAGGTATTCTACTGTCAAATACCACTCTTCTCTGGCCTTTGGTGTAATCCGGATTTAAGTTGATTCCTCGTCGAATCCAGTCAGATATCAAATGTGAAGCCGCTTTCTTAATATCAATCCGTTCTTCCTGAAGCCCGGAGTAGGAAGAACTCATGCGCAGGGGATCAAGTACCATTTTCAAGGCATCAAGATGCTTGTCCTCGAAAACAGCTGGGGAAGGACGCTTTCTCCAGCGACGATCAATATCTTCCTTTAATCGCAGAGCCTCAGGAGTTAAAACGCTAGCGAGGTCAGACCCCAGCTCATTCAATGGAATTAAGCCAGCACGATAGAAATCCTCGGTGTCATGAATAGCGAATGTAATATCATCTGCGAAGTCCATAATCTCGGCCTCCAAAGATTTGAATCTGTCTCCTGGCTCAAACAGCGCATGGGCAAAGGTAAACTCATCAGCTTCGGATTGAGAATAATATCCGTACTTTGAATTAGGAGGTCCACCACTCCGCGTCCTTGCCATTGGGTACTTAGTCACGGCAGCCAACGTGGCTCGAGTTAAGTTAAGCCCGCGATAGGAACTGCTGTGCGGTTCAATTTTTGTAAGAATGCGAAAAGTCTGAGCATTGCCTTCAAAGTGGCCTGAATCTTCAGTAAGAAGCTGAAGAGCTTCCTCAGCCACATGGCCAAATGGCGGATGTCCAAGATCATGAGCAAGTCCAGCAGCTTCGCATACCTCAGGATCCAGTCCGCCTAGATTTTCTAGGAGAGTAGGATCTGGATTTTCATCCAAAATCCGTTCAGCAATCCTCCTTGCTACCTGTGCGACTTTAAGCGAATGCGTTAGTCGATTATGGACTACCCAACCTTCGTCCGCAGAAACAACCTGAGTTACACCCTGCAGCCTACGGAAAGCCTCAGAATAAAGAATGCGATCTCTGTCGCGCTGAAATTCATTGCGCTGATCTATTCTTTCTGAGATTGGGTGCTGCCGATCGTGCCGAGAAGGGGCAGTCATGCAGGGAGGCTAATGACGTTTGCGGATTAGTCCAGATTCGACAATGACTTTGCCTTCGTCGGCTAATCGCCATATTGATCTGGCGAGCTCATGCATGTAGACAGATCTTGAGCTGCTGCTTGTACTTCTGAGCTTTGCAAGAATCTGCTCAAGAGTAATGGGAGAACTTTCGCTACCAAGCGAAGTCATGATCTCCTCGTCAAGCTGGGCTTTCGCGGGACGCTCAAGCGTTGCCATGGTTTAAGCGGTACCTTTGACTTGTCTTAGGTTAGGTTGGCTGGTGGTCTTTGTCAATGCTGATGGCAATTGTTATGTCGTATTGACTGGAAGGATGCGAGGCGGTTTTATAGACACTTGCCGCCGAACATTCAAATGCAGCGGACGGGACCACAGATGGTTGTCAACATTGGAGAATTCAGCCCGCCGCTGATTTAAAACGTTGGACATGCTGTCTGCTGAGGAGGAGGCTATGACCGAGGTCTTCATCAGACATGTGAAGCAGGGCGACTATCAACCGATCATCTCGGTAGTTGATGAATGGTGGGGTGGTCGGCATATGGCCGCAATGCTCCCCAAACTCTTCTTCGTCCACTTCAGCTTCACCAGCTTCACCGCCGTAGATGAAGGTCAGATCGTTGGGTTCCTCATCGGGTTCGTTTCGCAGACCTTTCCCGACCAGGCCTACATCCAATTCCTCGGCGTGCATCCCGCACGTCGTGGAGAGGGTTTGGGGCGCCTCCTCTATGAGCATTTCTTTGCCACGGCCGCCTCGCTTGGCTGTCGCACTGCTCTATGCGTGACAGCTCCGGTCAATCGCAACTCGATTGCCTTTCATCGTCGCATTGGCCTCTCTCTCCTTGAATTCGACTACAAGGTCGACGGCGTGCCCGTCGCTTTGGGCTATGACGGGGAGGGTGAAGACCGCGTGATCTTCATGAAGGACCTGGATACTCATGACACCGAACGGTGATGCCCAGCATGCAGATCTAACTGTACGCGGCTGAGACGCGTACAGTTCATCCGCCAAGCGTTATGCTGCATACTGAGGTCATGAAGCAAGTTCAAGCTAGACAAGCCGTCCTCTCGGATCTGCAGCTTCTCGCGCCGCTGCTGGATGCCTATCGTGTCTTTTATGGAAGCGATAGTGATGTTGAGGCAGCTAGGCGATTCCTGCTGGAGCGTTTCAAACATGGAGAATCAGTCCTCTTCATTGCGACGATCGAGGAGACTGCTGTGGGTTTTTGTCAACTCTATCCGAGCTTTTCCTCTGTTTCATTGGCACGAACCCTTATCCTCAATGACTTGTATGTAGTGGAGAGTTCTCGCAAGCAAGGCATTGCAACTATGCTCCTCAAGGCCGCGGCTGAGCTTGCAAAGGAGCTCGGAGCCATAAGACTCACGCTTTCAACTGCTATCAGCAACCAGGCCGCTCAAAATCTGTATGAGCAGGCTGGTTGGATTCGCGATCAAGACTTCTATGTTTATAGCCTGAAGATATCGGCATAACATCCCGCTAGACTTGTCCGCCTCCACGAAGGCCCGCTAGTCTTTTAAGATCTCTGCGGCAGGTGAGCAGGGCGTTAGTCCTCAAGAAAGAGATCATGATTACCTGTTATCTTCGATACATCATCGACCCGTTCAAGCTCAAAGAATTTGAGCATTACGGCAAGGTCTGGATTCCACTCGTCGAAAAATTTGGCGGCAAGCATCACGGATACTTCTTGCCCTCCGAGGGCGCAAACAATGTCGCGTTGGCAATGTTCACGTTTCCCAGCATGGCGCTCTATGAGGAGTACCGCATCAAGTCGCTCCAAGACCCTGAGTGTCTAGCTGCCTTCAAGTATGCTGAGGAAACGCGCTGCATTATTAGCTATGAGCGCAGCTTCTTCCGCCCAGTCTTTGAGGGCTAGCAGTTCATTCAAGCCGACGCCGCTTCGCGGCGCGGCTTAATTCAGGCGTTCACTCAACAGGGAAAGCAACCACCCGTACTGAGCATGCATCGACAATCTGAATCCACTGCTCACGGCTGACTCCTATTCGCCTCAGCATCTCACCCACGTCAACCCCTGAGGTAAGCAACCGCTGCCCCCGCGTATGGATCTCCCGCCACGTCGGCGGCACCTTCAGTAGGAAGCCGTTGTCCCGCAGAAAGTGTGTGATCTCCCCGTTCGCATAAGTGCGCCCGTAAGGCCGGAATGGGCCCCTTGAGGGGTCGTAGCGCCGCGCTGCTTTGATCAGGCCGATCATTGCCAGCTGCAGCAGGTCCTCCTTGGGATGAACGGTGCGGCGAGCGAAGTTGCCGGCGATCTTCTCCGCCAGGTCCCTGTGCTCCAGCGCCAGGGCATCGGCAGCGGCATGGGGCCGCACCGGCCGTTCTCGCCGGGGCCTGCACCGCGGAGGCCGCTGACCCTGGACTCTGGGGTGGTGCCGTACTGAGGCGTGGAGACTGATCTCCAGCTGCTCCGCCCGCGCATGGCACGCCGGCCGGTGGTAGCGCCGTTGCCGCAGCATCCTGGCAGCACCAGCGGCATCGCCCACCAGCACCACGGTGATCGGCAGGCTGAGCTGCACAACAATCGGCGTCGGCCCTACTGCCTGTGGGCTCTTCAGGGGGGATGGCACTGGATGTTCCCGCACCGCGGACACCATCGGCTCGCTCACCGGCTCACCAGCAACGGCGTCACCAGCGGCTGGATGCCCTGGGCCTTCCAGTAGCGGCCCTCCAGCCACAAGGCGCCGTGGCAGAAGGCATCCACCAGGTCCTTGCTGCCCTTGGGGAAGCGGATCGCTTCCTCCACCAGCGGCTGGGCACGGTGGTGGAAACGGATCTGCCCTGCTTCCACCAGGGGGGCAACGGCATGGGCGCGGGTTTCCTTGCTGCCCCGGGCGGTGATCGGCAGCATCCCCGGCACGCGGCGCCTGAGCGTCTGCAGGACTGCCGGGCCATTGGCGGCGTCCTCAATCAGGACTGCATTGGGCCTGAGGCCCTGCTGCTCCAGCGCCTCCAGGCAGCCGAGCAGGAAGCGGATCACCTCCGGCAGGCCAAAGCGGTGCCGGGCTGCCCAGAGCACCTCGATCTCCAGTTCCTTTGGCCCCTGCGGGCCCTGAGATTCACCCGATCGGGGGATGGCAGGTCGGGCCGGTGGTGCCAGCAGTCCGGCCAGGCAGAAGCCGCAGTAGTCGCTCTCCGCCTCCCCCTTGAAGCTCAGGTCACACGAAAGCGCCAGCAGGGCGTAGTGGCGCTGGCTGCCGCCTTCTCGGGGGAAGGGCGGCCGGATCCACTGCCTCAGGAAGATGGACCCAGACGCCGGGCTTGGCCGCTGCTGATAGAGCGCCGCCCACCAGTAGGCGCCGAGGCGGGCCCTGATCTTGAGCAGTTCCGGCAGGGGGAACCGCTCCGGACACAGAGCTTCTCCCGCCTGCCGCCAGTCGGGAATCAACGTGCAGGTGGGCGGCAGCTTGGGCCGTTCTGCCGGGTCTTCGGCGATGGCCGGCAGATCGAGCACGTTCCACTGCTGCGGCGCTTCCCCCAGCTCCTGCTCGTACAGCCAGCCGATCACGTCCTGGTGGTCCCAGCGGGTGAGCACCACCACCTGGGCCGAGAGGTTGGGCTGCTCCCTGCCGTCTGGGCCCAGCACCGAGGAGGGCTCAGCGCGGGTGAGCCACACCGAGCGCAGCCAGTCGATCAGCTTTTGCTGGAGCGCCGGGGAGGCGGCATCGCCGGGGCCCTTGTAGGGGTCGTCGATGATCCCCAGGCTGTAGCCCTTGCCGGTGAACGGCCCATCCACACCCGCAGCGATGCAGCCGCCCCGCTGGCGGGTGAGCCAGTTGCCCACCGCCGCAGAATCGCGGGCCAGCAGGTGCCCGGTCACCCGGTAGAAGTGGCGGGCTTCTCGGGAGTGGGCATAGGCCAGCTCCGCCGAGTATGATGCAATCGCCGCGAAGAGTTGCGGGTAGCGCTGCAGGAAGTAGGCCGGGAACAGCTTGGAGACCAGGAGGCTGTTGTGGGTCACCGTCAGCTGACGGCCCACCACGTAGAGCCCATCGGCGCGGGCCACCTGGATGCAGCGTCCCCAGCGGGGTGAGGCGGGATCGTGATCGATGCGAGCAATAGCGGCACGCCGTTGCGGCGCCAGCCGAGAGATGGCCTTGCGAGCAAGCCGGGTGGGGATCGGCAGGGTCGGCTGGAAGCCCACCGTGATCACCGCCTTGCGGCCCACCACACCGCTGCTGCTGGTGCACGGCGGCATCTCCGTTCGGTACGGCCGGAAGCCCAGACCCTCCGCCAGATCGAGCACCCCTTCGGCCAGTTCGGGGCTTGTGGTGCAAAAGCACACCCGGCCCTTGGCATCAACGGTGCCATCGCTGTCGATCAGGCCAGCCAGCAGTGCCAGCCGCTGCTCCAGCGCTGAGCGCAAGAACACCTCGGGGATGTGTTTGTGGTGCAGCACCCCGGCTGCCAGCAGGTGAGAGCGGAGGGGGCTGGGATGCCCCTTCCTGGTGAACAACCCCGCCAGGGAGGTGGCCTGCACCCGCTCGTAGCCGGGGCCGCGGTGGTGATGCACCGCCGAGACCGCGTAGCCGGCTTGGACCATTGCGGCAACCGGTGCCAGGTCACTGCGGTCATGGGTGACGAGTGGCTTGCCGGCGGTGCCATTGCCCAGCCAGTAGCCGAGGGAATAGGGATCCATCGGCAGCGACTGCCGGGGGTACTGCAGCGGCAGCACCAGGGGCAGCTGGAAGAGAAAGCGGGAGCCGCGGCGGCCGAGCTGCCCGCTGTGCAGTGGCTGTGCCGCGAGCTCCCGGGTCTCGAGGGTCTCCCAGCGGCGGCTGCGGCGGTTCCGCACCTGCCACTGATGGCCGGGGTGGCACCAGATCTGCTCACCACGGGTGGTGGTGACCTTCATCGTGGCCCGCTGCTCCTCCGACACGGCCAGCACGGGCGTCGGCTGCCCATCCGGCCCGAAGACCAGATCACCAGGCTGTAGGTCGCCATGTCGCCGCCAGCCATCGGGCGTCGGTACGGGCGTGTCGTGGGCGCACAGCTTCCCCAGCCGCGGCGGGCAGGTGACGATCAGCCGGCTCAGCTGGCCATCGGCCACCTGCTGGAGCAGCTCGATCAGGACGTCGGCCCAGCGGTGGAAGCCGTAGCGGGGGTAGGCCTCGGCGATGAAGCTGCGCAGGGTCTGAGGTTCTGCCTGAATCGGGGTGCTGCTGGCTGGTAGGTGCAGCAGGCCGGCGTCACCCCAGGGGTCGAGCTCAGGCAACAGCAGGCCGCCTTCTGCAGCGGCCGGTGACGTAAGCACCGGTGGTGGCATCGCGGTGGCGGTGGTGCTCTCCGTCATGCCCGTGGCTCCGGCGGCTTGATCGGTGCCCGCAGCAGGCCGCCGATCTCGGCAATCACCCGGAAGGCGCCCACGGCAGCGTTGAACTGCTCGGCGTCCATCGCCCGGCGGGCGCAATCGTTCAGGGCAAAGATCTGCTCGGCCTGGTGGCGGCGGCGGTCTGAGATCAGCTCCTCCACCATCCGCTGCCGCGCCTGGGCGAGGTAGCGGCTCACCGTTTTGATGTTGGTGATTCCCCAGTTCTGGGCTGCTTTTTCCCTGATTACGGCCAGCGGCAGCCGCTGGGCGATCCACAGCTGCGCCTCAGCGATGCGGGTCTCCACCTCCATGTGGGTGGCGCGGGGCTTGTGGGTTTTGCTGCGGCGGCCCCGCGGTGGGTTGCCCTTGCCCACCGGCCTGCTGGGGTCGGCGGCCGGCCAGATCGGGTTGCCGTCGTCGTCCTGCTGGGGCGGGGCAGCACGCAGCTCCTCCAGCGACTCAGCGCCCGCGTCTGAGCAAGCGCCCGTTGTCGGTGGCTGCTCTGGGCTCATGCTCCACCTCCACTACTTGGCGGCAGATCAGGGAGCGCCGTCCCCTGGGGCGACTGCCGCAGGATCCAGCTCACGTAGGCAGCCCATTGCTCGGGGGTGAGCACAACCCGCCAGGTGCCGCCTCGGAAGCGCACCAACGTCGCTGCGAACGGCGCACTGGCATGGATGGACTGCAGCGCGGCTTCCTCGGGCTTGGTGCGGGCCGCGGCGGCGGTGTTGGCCCAGCTGGCCACCTGGATCACATGGCCGGGCACGCCATCGAGATCACCGGTGTCACCGCCAGCGCTGGTGGTCCGCCCTGCCCCCAGCCGGCGGCGCACCGTCATCCCCAGCAGCTCGCTCAAAAGCAGCGCCGCCTCCCGCTCCGCCGCATCCCCCTTGCGCTTCTGGGGATTGGCCATCGCTCAGCTCCGGCCCGGCTTGATCGTCCAGAACGCCTTGCCCTGCTTCCGGTTGGCCGTCCCGCTGGCGACCGCCAACCGCTGCGCCTGCTTCAGGGCCTGCTCCTGCTGTTGCAGTGGCTCGGGGTAGACGTAGCTGATCCGCCCAGCCGACCAGCAGAAGCTGCAGTCGTTGTGGGAGAAGTTCGCATCCAGCTCGCCGGCCTCCAGGGCGCCGCTGAGCTGCTCCAGCAGCGGTGTCAGTGCGGCCTCGATCGCCTTCTGCTCAGCCTTGAGGACGGTGATGCGATCCAGCAGCGTATCGAGATCACCGGCGCCAGCGGCTGCAGGAGTGGTGGAGCTGGCAGCCATGGGCGAGAACAAGGGGAGCGTCGTGCGGCGCAGGCAGCAGGGCCTGCCATGCAGGATAGCGGCTCGATAGTCCGAATAAAGCGATTCGGATAGCGCGTCACCACGGGCGAAAGCGACACACGTAGCCCGCCCATGCCGCTGCCCACGCCGCCAGGCATTCCTCGCGGGAATACAGCGGCGAGAAGCGGGTCTCACCGGGCCGGGCCCAGATCGTCTGGCCGGCGTCATAGTGCACCCCCCAGGTCGCCTCAAGGGCCATGTAGCCGCCCAGCTGGGCGCGGGTGCAGTAGCTGCCCGAGCCTGGGCGCGAGAGGGTCTTGAGGTCAGCGAGCACCCGCTGGCCACTGGCGTGCTGGATGTAGCCGGTGTCGTAGGTACCGGCCAGGTTGCGGACCAGGCAGCAGGTGGGCCGCTCAGAAGCGATCACCGTCACCTGCCGCCAGTGGGGGTGGGCAAGCAAGGGCTCGATCCAGTCCCGGTAGTCGCCAGAGCGCAGGTTCTCCAGCTGCCGGCTTGCTTGCTGGCGTTGCTGGGGCAGGGGATGGAAGCGCACCTTGAGCAGCGCCTCCAGCGCCAGGTGCACGGTGTGGCCCCGCGGCTCCCAGATGTGACGGGTGGCCTCGATGCGGGCCATCGCCCAGTCGCTCTTGCTGGAGCCGACCACACCGGTGACGGACACGGCGAACAGGTGATCCCCCAGCCAGTAGCGGTGCTCCGGATCCGTGCGCCGCAGGCCTGGGATCGGTGTCAGCCAGTCGCTGGGGAAAGCGGCAGCAGATCTGCTGGTTGGTGTGGGAGAACGCCTGATCACCAGAACCTCACGTGATACACCAAATTCGTTCGTTTCTTTGTATTCCCTTCTGGCGCAGGGGTTCTAACCGGTCTGGGCGCACCGCATTCTTTCGATTCTTTGACATTCTTTGGCCCCCAGCAGGCCGCAGACCCCGCCACTGAAAGAAGGCAAAGAGTGGCCAAAGAAATGAACCCATGGACTCCCTGAGAACGCTTGCGGCGCAGTGCAGGGGAAAGAAAGCGATGAATTCAGCCCCTATGGGATGAGCGTTGGCAGCAGCGGTGTTGCGTTGCTGAGGCTCCGGGATGGCAGCAAAGAATCCAAAGCGTGTGGGGCAGATCGCACGCTGGTGAACCAGCCAGATCGGTTGCGCTGCAGGGGAGTGCAAAGAATGCAAAGAAGCACCCACTACAGATCGAACTCACGCGCCAGCCACTCCGCGCCGGCATCGCTGAGGCCGTAGCGGAGGTAGTAGCTCTGGCCGCTCGTGCCAACCCGGGTGGTCGTCACCAGGCCGTCGAGCTTGCTGAGGAAACGGCCGAGCGCGTTGTAGGTGCTCAGCGCCTCTCCCTCCAGATCCCGTTTCAAGCGCGCCTCCGCCGGCGCCGCGTCGATCGCCTGCAACAGCTCCAGCAAACCGATACCGGCCAGGCCGCTTGCATGCAGGGCCTGGAGATAGCGCAGAGCCTCCTTCTGCTTCTCGCTCGCCTTGCGCACCCGCTGGCCAGCGCGATCGAGATCGCTCTCCTGCTCCTGCTTTTCCTGCAGGTCGTCGTAAGTGCCCAGTCGGGCGAACGCTCCGCTGCTGCCGTCGATCGCCACCACCAGATCCGCCGGCGGGCCGGAGCGGGCCTCACGCACCAGGCGGCGCTGGGGGGAGTCCTTGATCAGCCGATTGCCCTTGGCCAGGTAGTGCAGGGTGAGGATCGTGTTGGCAGCCCCGGCGATGGCGTTGTGGCCCGAGAGGGCCTCAGTGCCGGTGGTGTCGTTGGCCTTGTTGCAGTGGTGGATCAGCAGCAGCGTGCCGCCGGCATCGGTGATCTGGTGCTTGAGGTCGTAGATCAAGGAGCCCATCTCTGGGTCGTTTTCGCCAAAGCAGCAGCTGCGCGTGATCGAGCGCAGTGAGTCCAGGATCACCACCGCGCCGGGGTGTGCGGCCAGGCAGGCCAGCAGGGCATCGAGGTTGGCCTCGGTGGCGCGAAAGCGGCGTGACCAGAGCAGCAACGGGTGATCCCAGATCCCCAGCTGCTGGAGCATCTGGGCGGTGTCGCCGTCGCCCTGGTCATCGGTCACCAGGATCACCGGCCGCGGTTCCTCCGGCCCCCCGAAGCCTAGGAAGTCCTCGGCGCAGAGCAGGCAGCGGGCCAGGGCATGCACCAGCCGCGTCTTGCCTACCTTGGCCCGCCCGCCCACGATCGAGAGGTCGCGGCGCGGGATACAGCCGGGGATCTCCCACGCCACGACCGGTTGCGGCATCGCCAGGCGCTCGGCCTGATCGAGGCCGCGGAAGCGGTTGCCGTTGCGCAGGTCGTGGGCCTCGAGGATCAGCTGGCCGATCTCCTGCAGCCGCAGGGCGGTCTTGAGTTGGAGGGCTGAATGGGCCTCCCGCACGCGGGCGGAGCGGCGCAGGCTGTTGCGCTCACGCCCCACCAGGGAGCGGATGCAGTGTTCCAATGCATTGAGGCGGCGGTTGATCGGTAGGTGCACCTTTCCCCAGCGCACCTGGGTGTCGGGCCGAGGAGAGAAGCGCTGCGGACCAGCTCCAGACCCAGCCCCCTGGGCGCCTCTGGCATTGCTGCTGCTGGAGTGGTCGCTGCTCTTGCCACCGGGATGGCGCCCGCCGGCGTCGCCCTGGTTTCGGCGGCTGCCTGTGGCCTGCGCCCTTGGAGGCCTGGGGGTGTGGGCCGGCTCCGGCGGCAGCCAGCCGTGCTGACGGGCGTGGAACCAGAAGGTGGCGGCGCTGATCTGCTCGCCGCCCGAGCTGGCCACCTGGCGGATGTCCCAGCCGCAGCTGGCCGATGGGCTGTGGGCCTCCATCAGGGCGATCGCCAGCTCGCGGTCGTGGCCGGCCTGCTCGCAGGCCTGGATCAGTCCCCAGAGCAGGTTGCGGTAGTCGGCGTAGGTGTTGCTGCCCGCCACGCGGCGAGGGATGGCCGCCAGGGCAGCGCGGATCTGCTCTAGCGGCCGGGTTGACCCGAAGTCCTCGTCGCCCAGCTCAGGCAGCGGAATGCCAGTGCCTGGGCTCTCTCTGGGCTGCTCCAGCGGAATCTCTTGTGGCGGTGCGGTGCCTGCTGCGGCTTCGGCGAACTCATCGGGCAGCAGCGCCAAGGCGATGTCCTCCGGCACGTAGCGCTGGCCGCTCACGTGCACCAGCTCCACCGGGGCCACAGGCTGCCCGCTGGCATCCACATACCAGCAGCCCGGCAGCCGCATCACCCGTGAGGCGTCCTTGCAGTGGGGATCGCCGCCGGCGTAGGCGATGAGCTCGGCCTGGAGTGGCGCCCACTCCTGCGGCGGAATGGGCTGCTCCAGCAGCCAGTAGCAGTGGGCCGACTTGCCGCCGCTGAGCACGATCAGCGAGGGCTCCGGCAGGGCCAGCTGCCGCCAGGCGTTCAGCTGCCAGTCGATCGGCCGATCGTCCCATTCCACGAAGAAAGCCCGGCAGGCCGTGATCTCGCTCTTGCGGTCGCCGCCGTCGTTGATCACCAGGTAGATGCCGCGGCCTTCCCGCTGCCATTGCTCTGCCACCGCCAGATCGAAGGGCCCTTTGCGGGCGCCGATCTGCCCCTTTGCTGGATTGGCGCGGTGGGGAAAGGCGCGCAACCGAGCGCTGGCCGGGTTCTTGCCCAGCAGGGAGAGGAACTGCTGGGCGGCGCCGTGGTCGATGCAGGCCTGTGTGGGTGCAGCTGGTTCAGCGCTGGCCATGGAGCCCCTGGCGCTGCAGGGCCGTGGCGCTCAACTGTTCGCGCTCCATCGCCTCGGCCACGATCAGGCGGATCACGGAGGAACGCGACAGCAGACCGCCGCGGGTGCGCCGGTCCAGCCAGGCCTGCTGCTCGGGGGTGAACTGCACCGAGAGCGGGGTCATCAGCGGAGCCATGGGGGACTTCGATGAACCGAACCAGCCTATCGACACTGACTCAGGCTCGCTAGGCTGAACCGATGAGCTGAATGGCGATGGACGCTGGAGCAGCAGCGCAGAAAGCGCTGGCCAAGGTCGAGAAACTGGTGGCGATGAGCGCCTCGCCCCACCTGGAGGAGGCGCGCACCAGCGCCTTCCTGGCCTGTCGCCTGATTCGCGAGCACGGGCTGCAGATCGCCACCCATCGCCCTTCACCCGCCAAGCCACCGGTGGCGACGGGCATGGAGCAGGGGCAAGGCCAGGCGGGCTTTCGCCGCATCCGCGTGCGCCATCCAGGCCATTGCCGCTGTTGCGGCAGCCCGATCGGCCCGGGGGAGTGGGCGCTCTGGTGCCGTGGCAATGGCTTGCGTCACCTGCTCTGCTCCCCCTGAGCCGCTGTTGCGCCGCCGAGATCCAGCAGACCTTGCTGGCGCTGCTGGCAGGGGAGGCCTTCCTGGCGGATCGGCCCTGGAGTGAGGTCTGGTGGGGGCGAATGCGACTGGATCTGGCCAGCGGCTGGCAGCTGGAGATCGCGATCGATCACGACCAGCTTGGGGCGCTGCTCTGGGCCCGGGCCGCCGATGGGCGCAACTGGGAGTTCGGCTGTCAGCGCGACGACTGGACCCTCGGACCCGACAGCCGCATCGTGGAGCCGGTGGCGCTGTTGGAGCCGGAGCAACGCCAACACCTGGAGCGGCGGCTGCAGGAGGCCATCTGCTGGCCAGCGCCGCTGCTCCCTCCCGATCAAGCCGTTTCCTCTGGCCTGGTGGAGCCTGATGTTCGGCGCGGCAAGGGCCGGCACTGGCGGCAGCGGGCCAGGCCCCATGGCCGTTGGCATCACGGTGCTGTCAATTCCAATCGGCAGCAGAAGCCTTAGCCTTTCGCTAATGGCCAGATCCCAGTCCTGATGTCCTCTGAGTACCGGTACATCGAGGCCAAGCAGCTCGAAGCCGGTCAGCAGTTCGGCCGGATGCTGAGGCGCTGGCGGGAGCTGAACAACTGGACCCAGTACACGGCCTACAAGTGGGCCAAGGAGGCCGGCTTTGAAGTGATGGCCCCCAGCACCTTGAGCGTGTTCGAGAACGGCAAGGCCCCCAAGCCCCGCCCGGAGAGCTTCTTTGCCCTCGCCGAGGTGAATCGCCGCCTGGCCGCCAGGGATTTCAGTGGCGTGCGCACCCGGGCCCTTAAGGATCTGATCAGCCAGGCCAAACCCCTGATGGATGACGAGGGGCGGGTGTGGGGACCAGCAGAGTTCTGGAGCTGCCACCTGGGCTTACTGGCGGTGCCGACCACCTACCAGGCGCCTGCGGTGCCGACCCAACCAGAGGTCGATGCCGCAGAAGCAGCGAAGCTGAGCGAGCAGTGGCGCGGCCAGCTGGTGCAGACCGCCAAGCAGCACGGCATCGGCGTGATGGAGGCCCTGAGTTCCGCCGCCAAGGCGGCGCCAGCCAAGCAGCGGCAGGCCTTTCAGGCGATGCTGGCCGGCTTTGAGCCGTACTCCGCCGAGCAGCTGCAGGGCATGTGGGACGGAGAGGCGTGGCTGCCGCAGCGCTGGCTGGAGGAATGGTCCACCAAGTCGAGCGCCAGCTGAGGCAAGCACGACCAGGCTCGGTGTACGCCATATCTTGCGTTGTGCAAGATACAGATTCGGATTAGCGAGCCGCTAATATTTTGGACAAGCGGGCGCCGGTCCCGCAGTGCCTTCGATGACCACCACCCCCTGCGGGCGGATGGAGCCGACGCCAGGTCCCACCGCCGCCTTTGATCTCAACCAGGCCCTGTTGCAGAGCCGCGAGCAGGCCCGCGCCCAGTGGGCCGAGGGTCTGGCCCAGTTCCAGTCCCAGATGGCCGCCATCGCCGAAACCTCCATGCAGGAGGTCGTTCAAGCAGCGGCGCCGGCCTTTGCCCTGGGCTTTTCCTTCTCGGCCCAGAAGCTGATCAACGAGGAGCATGAAGTGCTGCGGGTGACCCTGCGGCACCGCGGCGGCGCCGAGGAGTTCAGCGAAGCCCAGGCACCCCAGGAGGGCAGTGCGGCCTGGCATGCGCTCACCGCCTCCCTGCTGGCGGGCCTGCTGGGCATTCCCGTGGGCATATTGCCTCGGACTATCGAGCCGAAACAGCCTCGGCCGTTGGATTCGGGCTCCGCAGGCGTGACCTCTGCCGCCACCGGCGCTGCGGCCGCCGCCCCCGCTGCTGACGACCCTGAAGCTGCAGAGGACGAGTGGGACACCGGCACCCCGGATGGCCCCGAAGCCAGCGACTCCGGCCTGGAGCCGTTGTCGGCAGAGGAGATCGCCACCCTGCACCAGTTCCTTGGGGCGATGCCTCAGGCGGCGCGCAAGCGCTTCACGATCGAGTTCCGCCATCACTTCCAGGTGCCCAGGGAGGTGCGGACGATCAAGGACCGCATCACCCAGCGGCGGCACAAGGACTTCATCGACGTGTTCGAGCGCGAGCTGGCGGGGGGAACGCCATGAGCGTCTGCCGCCGCGCCTACGCCAGGCCCCAGCAGCGGTCGCAGCACGGCCGCCACTACCTGTGCGTCTGCGTGCACAGCGATGTCTACCGGCAGGTGCGGCAGCTGTCCGCCGAGCACCAGCTGAGCCTCTCCGGCGCCGCCCATCACCTGCTGCGGCTGGGCGCTGGCCTGGAGCCCCTGCTGCCCCTGACCTCTTCCCCGTCCACTCTTTCGAGCAAGTCCCATGGCGATTGAACTCAACGACGGCAGCCGAATCGCGGCGCCGGTGATCAGGCAGCAGCGCCTCGGTGAGGTGGCCTATTTGGCGATCGTGCGCCCCGAGCAGCGCGACCGGTTGCGCAAGAACCTGACGACCGGGGCGATGGAGCCGATCCCCAACGGCACCGACCGCCAGGGCCGGCCGAAGGTGAAGCAGGAGATGGTGGTGCATGCGATCGCCATGCCGGGCACGACGATGGAGGCCCGCATCGGCGATGAGGGCGGCGTTCCAGCACCGGGAGACCGAGTGCGCTTGATCCTCAAGGCCAAGGGTTTCGGCGAGTGGATCGAGGCACGCCGTCAGCACCGCCGCGGCCGATTGACTGTGGGGGATGTGCTGGTGCTGGAGACCCGCTGGGCCCAGCAGTACGACCAGGACGGCAACCCCAAGGGCCCCAAGATCGAAGACCAGGCGGCCGCCGATGCGGTGCCGCGCAACGTCACGATCGGCTTCTACGGCCCACTGAGCATCCGCGAGGGCACCGATGCGGCCTGGATCGAGGCGGCGGAGCAGGCCTACCGCTCCGATGAAGCCGCTGCCCGCCAGCAGCAGGCGATCCCGCTGGCGGATGGGGAGGACTACGGCGATGAGTTCGCCGATGAGGAGGTGCCGTTCTGATGAGCCACCATCCCCCCGCCCGTGTTGCGCCTCGTAGCAACCGGCCGCAACTGCCGGCGTTCTGCCGCACCCGACGCCCCACCGTCACGGTCAGCGTCAGCAGCCTGGCCGCCCTGCAGCGCCTCGTGCTCCTGGTGCTCGTGTTTCAGCTGAGCACGATCCTGCTGATGATCGCCGGGCCTGTGCCGCCACGGCCATTACGACCAGCTACTGCCCCCTCCCTGAGCAACGCCACGGCCGTCGTCCATGACGGGTCCGCGCCTTCTGTCACTCCATATCCGCAACGATGGACAGCAACACATCCACACTGAAGCCCTGTTGCTCTGAGAATCAGCAGACCCCAGATCGTCTGGAAACCGGTCGTGGAGGAGGTGTTGAGGAGAGAGGAAGAGAGGTGCAGCAGCAGTTGATCGCACGGCTGATGACCCACCTCAGAGAGTGCCCCACCGACGCACTGACCACGGCCCTTGATCTGAGCCTCCTCTGCGGTAGGGACGCCTTGGTGAAGACGATCGCGACGGAGTTAAGACACCGCTCACCCCGCATCCGGAGTTGATGCATGTTCTTGCCACGACCCCGCCCGCGACCGTCGGAACCATCGCGATTGTCATCTTCAACCGGAGTAGATCTCCAGTGGTTGGATGCTCGCGCTACAGGGAGGGCCCTGGGCGTCAGCGAGAAGACGCTGGCGCGCTGGCGCAAAGCTGGCCTGCTGCAGGTCGGCATCCACTGGCGTCGCAAGTTCCCCAGCGCCAATTCACCCGTTCTCTACCAGTTGGAGCTGTGCAACCGAACCATGAATGAGGTCACAGCCCGCAGCGCGGCCGTACTGGAAACCTAAGGGTCGGGTCTCAGGTCTTCAGGTTTCGCTCTGCTGCTGTCGGTGTGCCGCAGCCAGCAAGGCCCGGTTCGCCCGCTCGAAGGCCGCCTCCGTTCCTGCCGCCGACGCCCAGGGATAGGAGCGGAGGTGCACCTCCAGGCTGTGGCCCATGGAGCGGGCGGCGGAGCCGGCATCGATGTTGCGCCGGTGGGCCCGCAGGCTGTAGCTGTGGCGAAAGCAGTAAGGCACCAGCCGCTCGCCACGAGCCTCCAGCTCCGCCCGCAGGCTCTTCCAGGCGGACTGGCGTTTGAGATAAGTGCCGAGCCCATCGGCGGCACCGTTGCCGGACTGCAGTGGTGGCAGCTGGATCAGTCGGGCCTGCCAGCGCTCCAGCAGATGCCAGCTCACCACCGTTCCGTCGTCCTGGAGGGGCAAGGGGTAGATCCGCCGCGGCTCGGTGATGCCACCGCCGCTGCGCTTGCGGTAGCTGCACCACCAGTGGGGAACACCGGTTGTGCGGTCGGTGCGCACGCTCAGGTGGAGCAGTTCCACGGGGCGCAGGCCAAGCTCGGCCAGCAACCGGATCGCATCACGCCAGCGCTGACCGGCGCTGTCTTCGGGCAGGGCGTCAATGAGCCGCAGGATCTCGGCATCACTGATCGGGTCTCCACCACCCCTGGCCTCAACACCGGCCGGTTGGCGGCCGACGTGGTGGGAGAGGTCTGTTGGCGGCAGCCAGTGACCCGGGAACTGCTCCCGCTGGACGCAGTGGCGCAGGAACTGGGCGAGGGACTGGCAGCGGATCTGGCGCATGCGGGAACCGGGTTCCCAGTCAGCCACGCAGCGATCGATCAGATCCACGGGGCGCCCCGGAGGCTTTGGGCCGGTGAGCAACAGCACGGCCATCTCCAGAACCGGTCCGTAGGCCTTGTTCCACGTCGCCATGGAGATCGTGTTGCCGTGGTTGAGCTTCTGCTGCTGAAACCGCTCCACGGCACCTTTCCAGTCGCGCACCACTTGCGGAGCGTTCCCATCTGCCTGTTCAGCAGCAGTCCGGAGATCAAGGCCGCCCGCCATCAATTTATAGATATTGCGGATGCGTACATAGGCATCACCAACATCGGTCTCCACCCAGCGAAAGGGGAGCACAACTGACTGCTCAGATAGACCTGGAGGTCGAACTTTCAGGCGAATGCGCCCACGGGCTTCCACCACATTCCAGCCACTGGCCAGGGCACGAACCTGCTTGCGGAATGACAGCTCCCAGGGCGAGTGCTTTGAGACGATCGGCAAGGGCGTGCCCAAAACGTGCCCAAAACTAGCCCGTTTGGTCCGGACAGGGCAAGACAGACTCCCCCAGAAGCGCTGCTATGACTAGAGCACCCTTGGGGCCACAGATAGTGCCTTTCGTTTTGGGAGCACTAGGTCGCAGGTTCGAATCCTGTCGCCCCGATCAATCACACCAAGGGTTCTCGGCGATGCCGGGAACCCTTTTTTCTTGCCTGCAAGAGAAAGTGCAAGAGAACAGAGGGGTTTCAGGCCTCGCGTTCCTCCCGTGAGGGCATGGGTCAGTGCTGGTTGGAGTCAGGTCCATCCGTTTTGACCAAGGCGCAAGGTCCGAGTTTCTCTTGCATCTCTTGCAGCCCTTCGTCTGTGCGGAGCTGCTGCGGGCTTGCAGGCACCGCAGGGCTTCGGTCGGCGACGGACGCCCTCCGCTCCGGGGCCGGAGTGGGTGTGGTGGGCAGGGCTCCTCTCCCGCGGCTGCGGTGGCCGGGCATTCGTCCGCATCAATGCGGGCAGAGGTGAGCCCCATGCCTCCTCGCGCGGCTGCGCGGCCAGGTGGGAATTCAGGTGAACTGGATTTCGGGGGGTGTCGATCCAACTTCAAATCGGCAAGGCCCTGTGGCGGATCCAGCGCTGGGGTTGCCGGGGCCAGGCATGGGGCTCGACCGGCACCAGGGCTTCTTCGGGTCGGTCCGATCTGGGTTTCGGCAATGCTTGCTGCTGATGGCCTCATCCTGACCACCTTCCACAAGCCTTACCGCCGCAACGTTTCCCACTCCTGTCGGCTTCCCCTCCCATGCGTTCCTCCCTGCGCCGCCAGCTGCTGCACCTCGCCACCGATCTCTCAGCCCTGACGGCGAACCCCGATGACCTGGGCCACGGCTTCGATCTGCTCACCCGCAGCTACGCCACCCCGGTGGCCGATGCCGCCCGCGCTGCCCTGCGCCACGACCCGGCGATAGCACCACTGATCGCAGAGCGTTACTGGGGGCCCTGGCCAGGCCAGGTCGAGTTGCTGGCGCTGCAGACAGAGAGCCTTGGCCATGCCTACGCCAGTTGGTTCGCCCAGGCCGGCGGCCAGCCCCTGCCGGATCCGGAGCTGCAGGCCGGCAGTGAGGGCGACGACATCTGGTTGCACCAGCGCGTTCGCCACACCCACGACCTCTGGCATGTGGTGTGTGGCTGCCCGCCCACAGCGGCTGGGGAGGCAGCGATGAGTGCCGTCAACGTGATGCAGCTGCGTTGGCCGGGCAGCGCCATGCTGCTGGGGGCCGATCTGCTGCACCGGTGCCTGGAGGGGCCGGCCAGTGGCGAGGTCGACCTGGGTCAAGCGGTGGCCTACGGCCTGGAGCTGGGCAGGGTCTGCGCGCCGTTGCTGGCACAGCGCTGGGAGGAGGGCTGGGCGCGGCCGCTGGCCCAGTGGCGGCAGCAACTGGGCATTGCCGCGCTGGTGGAACGTTCACCCTTTCGGGAGATCACGCCCCCTCGAGCCTGATCGGTAGCAGGCGGCGCATCAGCAGCGACTGCAGCAAAAGGTCGGCCAGCACCACCACGAAAATCAGCGCCAGCAGCTGGGCTGCGAGAGGTTCCGCCAGCTCCGGGGTGATGCCGCGCAGGTGGGGCAGTTCCTCGGCCATCGAGACGGCCAGGGCCAGGGGAACCGCCGCCCGCAGGCCGCAGCCCGAGACGATCAGGCGCTCTGGCCAGGGGAAGCGGGCTGCCGGCAGCACTGCCGACACTGCGAGCAGGCGCGCCAGGGGCAGCACGATCGCGAGCAGCAGCCCCAACGGCAGCACCGCGATCAGTGCGGCGGGCTGCACGAGCACGCCAAGCAGGAGCAAAACCGTGATCTCGGCAGCGGTGTTCAAGGGGTGCATCACCCTGCCCAGGGCCTGCTGCTCAAAGCGGCCGATCCGGTAGCGGCCATTCGAGAGCAGCACCCCGGCCACGAACACCGCGATCAGCCCACCGCCCCCCAGCAGCTGGCCGAAGCCATAGGTCACAAAGGCCAGAGCCACAGCCACCAGCAGCAGCATCTGCTCGGAGCGCGCCAGTGCATCGATCAGGCGCGGCGCCACAGCCCCGACAACCAGACCGGCCAGCAGGCCGGCGATCACGTGCAACCCCACCGCTCCCAGCTCATCTGGCAGACGGCTCGTCAACAGCCCTTGCACGGCCAGATGGCCGCCATGGGGCTGCTCACGAAGCACACCGGCAACCAAGCCAAAGGCCAGCAGCGTGATCACCGTGCTTACCGCGGCTTCGAACTCAAGCAGGTGCCGGAGACCTCCGCGGATGCCATGGTGCAGCGCCGCCAGCAGATCTTCGAGGGCTCTGCTGTCGGTGGCCCCAAGACAGCACACCGTGAGAAAGGCGGCAGAGATCGGCAAGCCACTGGCCACCAGCGGCGTCAGCCCGAGCAGGGCCAGCCCCGTGATCGCCAGGGTGATCAGCACCCCCAGGATGCCAAGCCTCAGGCCCGCCGCGGTCATGCCGCGGATGCGGCGCAGGTCGGTGTTGAGACCGGCGTAGAAGATCAGCAGGGCCAGCGCCACCCGGTGCAGGGTTTCCACCTGCATCGGGCCGATACTCTGGCCTACTGCTCCGAGATCACTCGGAATGAGAAAGCCAAGCAGCAGAATCGCCGCAGCCCCCGGGAGCCGCCAGCGTGCAGCCAGCTGGTCGAGCGCCAATGCCGCCAGATAGACCAGGCCCACGCCTAGAAAGAAGCCACGTGGCAACAGGGTGCCTGCCAGGTGAGCGTTGGACTGGGACACGGCTATCAACACTGGCATCACCCGCCGAAGCCGCAACCGCTGAATGCCATTCTCCAACAGCTGTTTGTCAGCTGTCTGCCAGACCTGGTGCATTGCCTTGATCCCATGCGCTCCCTACTGGCAGGGCCGGGGCTGACCCGTTCCGATCTCGCGCGTACCGACAGAACTGCCGTTGAGAAGACAGTCATGACTCCTGAGTTGATGTCGTTGATGTTGCCGGTGCGCGGTGGCGCCTGCCGCCTCTGGGCTGGCCGGCACCTGCCAGCAGCTTCTACGGATGGATGGCCGTTGCTCGTGTGTCATGGCGGCCCAGGTATCCCCAGTGATTATTTGTTTCCCTTGGTGGAGCTGCTGCAGCGGCCGGTGATTTTCTTCGACCAACTGGGCTGTGGGCGCAGTGACCGGCCTGAACCCGCTGATCAGGAGTACTCGATTGCCGCTTCCGTGCGGGACCTCGTTTCGGTGATCGATGCACTGGTGGCTCAGGCCTGGATCCCGATCCGTGATGGGCGTCCGGCTTACCACCTGTACGGCCAGTCCTTCGGCGGCATCCTGGCCTTTGAGACCCTCAATGCGGCCAGTGGTCCACCGCCGCCGCGCTCGTTGAGCCTGTCCAACGTGCCGAGCTCGGTGCCGGTGTTGCTTGAGGATGTGGCGGCCCTACTGGCGGATCTTGGCGACGACGGCTCCCGCTTTGATGCGACCCACGTCTGTCGAGCGATCCCCCGGCCAGCGGCACTGCTGGCGGCCTATGCGCCAGGGCACCCAGGCAGCCATTGGCGGGGTGTAGATGTGATTGCGGAGTGGTGTGTGCCCGAGGCGAGCCTGGCTTCTTTCACCACACCTGTATTGCGTCTCGCTGCGGAGTACGACTTTGTCACCTCCCGTTCGATGCAGGGATGGCAACAACTCGCGAATCAGCGCCTGGTGGTTCTTCCGGGAGTGGCCCACCATGCCCTGCTCGAGAGGCCTAAGGCCTATGGAGCTCACCTAGAAGCATTCCTCCAGACACACGAGGACTGAGCCGACTTGGCTCGGGTTCTGCCGATCCATGTCGGCGACCCGGAACGATCAAGGTCGGTGAAGTGGGCCATGACATGACCAAGCAGCAAGAAGCCCTGTAAGAAAGTTGAACCAATCGCTGTTATCACCTTTCGTGCCCAGTTGGCTTCTCATATGCAGTCAGCGCGTGCCAAGCGAGACTGTCGCCCGAGCGACACAATGATTAGCCCAGAAGTGAAAAGCGGGTGACCGGACTCGAACCGGCGACGTTCAGCTTGGGAAGCTTCTCAGTTGATTAGGAGTTTGCTGAAAAACCAACCCACGAGCCCGTTTTCCACAGGCATCAGTGGATTTCTGGCTCAAAAAGTCGGATCGGTGGCTATCAGATCCGCAAACAGACCGATTTCGGCATCGTTGGCCTGACTGCAAGGCATTGGTTGAGGCCTATTGGGCACACCTCTGGACAATGGGCTGTTCATGCCGCCTCCAGCTCAGGTTTGAGCAGGTTGCCCAGGCGGATCAGGTTGTAGGCGATTACATGCAGGCCAAACACGGCGC
>NZ_JAYGID010000023.1:0-1079 GCF_034931685.1 Synechococcus sp. CCY9202 | reverse complement strand
CCATCCGAAGAGGCGAGGAGCGACTCCTGAGCAGTCAACCGGTTGCAGCCTGAGCAACACTCAGAGTTCAGCCGAGCTTCCCCACTTTGTTGCCCCGGGGCCTGGTTCTTACTTTCTCAGGAGGCTCGAGCGTAGTTCTGTGATTTTTTGGTCTGGACGAAAGCTTGCTCTCACCAGGCCGTAGCTGTGGAGCTGCTGAAGCCATGGTGCATCGTTGATATCCGTCTTGGGGCCCGGAACATTCTTGGCGTGCCTGGCATTAACAAGAAAGACGTCAATGCCTTTGCCAGAGAGAATCTCGTAAAGCGGAACCCAGTAGATTCCAGTGGACTCCATGGCAATGGTGCTAATTCCAACTGCCAGCAGCCATTCGGCGAGTGCGATCAGATCCTTTGTGAAGCTTGAAAACTTGCGGACGGGATTCGGATCAAGCTCGGCAGGAACAGCAACAACGTGGAATCTACTGCCGATATCAATTCCAGCGGAACGAGGGTTAATGACTTTCAGACGAGCTCGGCGCTTGCCTGCTGAAATTGGTTCTCCCATGGCTTAAGGACTCACTAGGTGATCGGGAGGGCATCAGGCAGGATTCGCGCACTAAAATCAGCAAATTCCTAATCGGGATCGGCCGACTAACTCATTGGTCAGTTGAGCCGTCGCCAGGGCAGGGAGCGCAATTCGAATCCCAGGCCACGTTTGCTTTCGGGGTCAGGCCTCCAAAGATGTCATCGGCCATGGCCCGATGTCCTCATGACCAGAGTGGCAAGGGCGCTCTGGCTTGGCCGTGGGTGTTTCGGGCGCGAGGGCGTACGCGCGTACTGGTTCGTTTGCTGACACAGGGGGGTTGGCCTGTGAACGGAAGATCAGGACCAAGGCATCAGCGAGGAAAAAGAGAGAGGCCTGCATAGAGCCACCACTGACAAAGAACAAACTGCAGGCTTTTCTTTATACAAGGGACTCCTGAAAAAGTCAGATCGACTGCGGCGCAACTTGTTTCAGTGACCGAGACCCGATAAACTGGGCTCGATCAGGGCAATTGACGATTGCTACAACTGCTGAACGCTGCAGATGTACCGAAA
>NZ_JAYGID010000022.1:0-4820 GCF_034931685.1 Synechococcus sp. CCY9202 | reverse complement strand
AGGCCGTGGTGCAGAGCGGCGGCCACCGCCCGCTGCTGCTGCTGATCCAGGCCTGCAGCGGCGGCAGCGTCGAGGGCCAGGCGCTGCGGGCTGGAATCGGCGATCGCCGGCAGGGGGGATCGGGCGCGCTGGATCAGGCTCTCCATCACCCCCTCCAGCTGCTGGTGCCAGCGGCGCCAGCGCACCAGCCGGCCATCCACCAGCACCAGCGGTGCTTCCGGAGCCTCGTTCAGCTGGATGGCCTCGGTGCTCAGGGGCGAGTGGGCGAGGGCCTGCCGGTGCCGCTGCGGCCAGTGGCTGGCTTCCACCTCCGCCGGTGCCGGTCCCTCCAGGTCCAGGTCCAGTTCGCCCCGCTCCAGCGCGCTGCCAAGGGCGGCCATCACCTCCAGCAGGGCCGGATCCAGCGCCGTTCCGGTGCACTTGCCTGCGTTGATCTGGGTGGCGTAGAGGCGTGGCAGGGCCTCCAGCAGCAGCTCGGCCAGGCCCAGTCCGGCGGTGGGGGCGGTCATGCTCCGGTCTCCCGATCCCCGTTCTGCAGCAGCGCATCGAGGGCCAGCAGGCGCTGCAGCGGTGGTCGCTCCACCACCATGCCGGGCACCTGCTCGGCCTGGCAGGGACCCGGGGCACCGCGCAGGAAGGCGTACACCCAGCCGCCCAGGTGCTGCTGCGGCCGGTATCCCGGCAGTCGCCAGCGCAGGTAGCGATGCAAGGCCACCAGGTAGAGATGCGCCTGCAGCAGATAGTGGCGCTCCACCATCTGGGCCGCCATGGCCTGGCGGTCGTAGTGGGCGGGTCCGCAGGCCAGCGGCCGTCCTTCCGCGTCCCGTTCCCCGATCCAGTTGCTTTTCCAGTCGAGCAACCACCAGCGCTCCCCCTGGCAAAAGACCAGATCGATCGAGCCGGTGAGGAAGCCGCGGCTGGCCACCTCCAGCCGGCCCAGGGACCTGGCATAGCCCGCATCGATCAGGCCTCCCGGATGGGCGGCGAACACCTCGGCCAGGCCAGCGGCCGTGACCTGGGGCGGGCGCCGGGGTGGCTGCTCCAAGCCACCGCGGGGCAGCTCCAATCCGTCGGGAGGCTCGATGGCCAGGGGCAGATCGAAGCTCATCTCGTTCAGCCGTTCCGCCAGGGGCAGATCCGCCAGCCGGAACGATCCCAGCTCCCCGCCCAGGGGGGTCTGGCGCAATTGCTCAAGGCCGGCCAGCAGGTTGGGTTGCAGCTCCGGCGCCAGGCCAGCACGCTCCAGTTCCTGCTGCACCACCGCCACGCTGGCTGGTGTGTCCGTGGGCTGGCGGTAATCCAGCCGCTCCAGGATGCGGTGCAGGGTGTCTCCAGGCCCGGCGCCGCGGGGGAACTCCGCCAGCGGTCCGTGGCGGGACCAGGGCTGCCCGATGACCGTTGCGTTCGGCAGGCTGCGTTCTGAAGCCGTTAAGGGCTTGCTGTCCTGATCCTTGGTCCTGGCGCTTTGGGCTGAGGTTTGGCCGCTGACGCCCTCAGCGCTGCCCAGAACCTCGGTTTCGCCCACCAGGCCATCGGTGTCGCGCCCCTGCTCGCGGGCCTCCGGCGCCAGGGGGGCGGCCCCGTGGGTCCAGCTGGAGTAGCTGCTGCGGCCCCAGCTGGTGTCGATGCGGTGGCGGGGCAGGGGGCCGCCCTCCAACGCTCCCTCGGGCGCCGGTCGCTGCCAGCGGCGGCCAGGCGGCGGCAACTGGGCAGGATCGAGGCGCTGCAGGGGCAGGTCATCCTCGTTGCGCGGCTGGCCGGAGGCGTCCTGGAGCCAGGGCGTCAGGGGGTTGTCGGTGTGCTTGGCGGGCAGGGGATCGAGCCAGCCGAGCACCAGCAAGTGCTGGGCCCGGGTCAGGGCCACGTAGGCCAGCCGTTCCCGTTCCTGCACCTGGGCCTGCCGGTCGGCGAGGGCGGCCTGGCGGCCTGGGCCCCAGTAGGGCGAGAGATGCAGGTCGAGGCGCGGCGCGGCGCTGCCCGGTGGCCGCCAGCGACGGCCCAGCTCCCGTGGGCTGCTGGTGGGGGCCGGTGGGGCGTGCCAGAGGTAGGGACACAGCACCACCGGATACTCCAGGCCCTTGCTGCGGTGCACCGTGACCACCGCCACGGCGGAATCGGCCGCATCGCTGTGGAGCTGATGGGCCTCCGGAACCTCGCGATCGGGATCGAGCCGCAGCCGCCGCAGCCAGTCCGCCGCGGCCGCGGCCGGCAGGGCCTGCTGATGCATGCGTTCCTGCACCAGTTCGGCGGCCTGCTGCAGATCGGCCAGCAGCCGTCCCCCCAGTGACAACCGTGCCAAGCCGGTGGTGCTCAACAGCTGGGAAAGCACCCCCATCAGACCCTGACGGGGCAGCAGCTGAGCGAGCCGGCCGAGGCGCTCGGCCAGTTCGGCCCAGGCCTCCGGCGTCGCCGTTGCCAGCTCCGTGGCACTCCAGCCCAGCAGCGGCGACGCGGCCAGCAGGCGGCGGCGGCCGTCGCTGGCCGGGTCGGCCAGGGCATCGAGCAGGCGTTGCAGGGTGGTGGCACCCTCGCTGGCGAACACATCGCCGCGGCTCACCAGGCGGCTGGGCAGTCCACGCTCGTCCAGGGCCCGGCGCAGGGTTTCGGCCTGGCTATGGGTGCGCACCAGCAGGCAGAGGTCCTGGGGTTGCAGCGGGCGCGTTGGGGCGGGGCCCTCGTCCGCTGCGGCGGTGCGGAGGCGCAGATCCCGCTCCAGCAGCTGCAGGCAGAGGCCGGCCATGGCCTCGGGCAGCTCGGCCTCCTGGGCGCAGGCCAGCAGCTGCAGCGGTCTCTCGCCGGCGGGCAACACCAGCTCGCCCTTGGTGGCGCGCGAGAGAACCTTGGGCGCTGGCAGCTCCGACCGCTCCAGCCCGATGTGCATCAGGGCATTGAGCCCCTTCACCAGGGGCTCCGCAGAACGACGGTTCTCCCGCAGGGCATGGACCGCGTCAGCGCGGTGCCGGGCCAGGCGATAGGTGGCCAGTTCGCCGCCGCGGAAGCGGTAGATCGCCTGTTTGGGGTCCCCCACCATCACCAGCAGGTGGTGGCCCCCCGTCGTGAAGGCTGATTCGAGAATTCGCCACTGGATCGGGTCCGTGTCCTGGAATTCGTCAACCAGGGCCACCCGGTAGCGCTGACGCACGGCCGCGATCAGGGCGGCATGGCGATCCCCCTGGGGCCCGGGGTCCAGGCCCAGCAGCAGGTCGCCGAATCCCATCTGGCCGTTCTGCCGGCGCCGCCGCCGCAGCTCCAGGCGCCCCCAGTGGCCGAAATGGAGCAGGGTCAGCTCCGCCGGCCCGTCCACCAGGGCTGCGATCGCCTCCATCAGCGGCGCTTCGGGCAGGGTCTTGCCCTCCCCTTCCATCGGTGCGGTCAGCTTCACCCAGGGTGCGGGGTGGAAGTAGTCGCGCAGCAGGGCCTTGGGGCTTCTGGCGGTGGTGCCGCCCTCGCGCAGCTCCAGCACCATGGCGTAGCTGGGAGTGGTCTCCAGGGAGGCGATCCAGTGATCCACCTGGGCGGCCCGGTCTGTTTTCGGTTTGGCGGCGTAGGGCGTTGTCTGGGTCTGGATGCCGAGCGCTTTCCAGTCGGCCGGCAGGCGGCGGAAGCTCTGCTCCAGTGCGGCGCCGTGCTCCCTCCACTCCTTCACAAAGCGCTCCCACAGCTGCGGCCACAGGGCCGTGAGCTGGGGTGCCAGCGGTTGGTCGGCCGCCATCGCCGCCGGCAGGGCATCGAGCTCCAGGGCCGGGTCGCCGTCGAGCTGCCCCAGCAGCTTCTGCAGACGCTGGAGCCCCAGGCCGCGGCTCTGCAACCCCGCCAATAACTCCGGCGCCAGGCCGAGCACCTGTTGCTGCCAGTAGTCGTGGCAGACCTGGCGGCTGCGTTCGCCATCGTCGTTCTCCAGCTCCACCGCCGGACCCAGGCCGGCCTCCAGGGCACGGCGTTGCAGGGTGCGGCGGCAGAAGCCGTGGATGGTGGTGATGTCGGCCCGATCGAGCTCCTCAAGGGCAAGCAGCAGCCGGCCCCGCAGCCGGTCGCGCACCTCCGGGTCTGGGGGTTGCAGGGCCAGCCAGTCGGCCAGCACCTGGTCGGGGGGCTGGGTGGTCGCGGCGGCGGGGGTCTCCAGCAGCGTCAGGGCCTCCTGCAGCCGGCGGGCGATCCGGTCGCGCAGTTCGGCGGCGGCGGCTTCGGTGAAGGTCACCACCAGCAACTGCTCGAGGCTGAGGGGCTCCTCCTCTCGGGTCACCAGCCGCAGCACCAGATGGGCCAGGGCAAAGGTCTTGCCGGTACCGGCGCTGGCTTCAAGCAGCTGCACTCCCGGGGTGAGCGGCACCGTGTTGGCATCGAAATCGAGAGCGGGACCCTCGAGATCGACGCCCTCGATTGCGGTGGCTTTGCTCATGGCCTGAGCTCCTCCCAGACCTGCAGCAGTGGTTGATGCAGGGCCAGGGCGTGGGCGGTGCAGGGCCCCTGCAGCAGGGCACGGCCGCTGAGGCTGCGGCCGAAACAGAGGGCCATCACCTCCTCATCCCGTTCCGCCTGCTGCTCAGGGCCGCCTTCCCATCGTTTGCAGGCCGCGGCGGCCCCGGAGCCGGCCTTCTTCGCTTCGGCGGCGGCGTAGGCCCAGCCCGATTCCGGCGGCACCGGCCAGCAGATCCGCTGGAAGGCCTGGCGCCACTGGCGCAGGTTGTCCAGGGCGGCGGCGGCCAGGAACGCGGCGGGCCAGCCGTAGCGGCCTGCCAGCAGAAACCCTCCGGCGCCGATGGCCAGCATGGCGGCCCGGTAGCCCAAAGCCGCTGCGGCAGCGCCCGGCCCGCGCTCGT
>NZ_JAYGID010000021.1:0-17955 GCF_034931685.1 Synechococcus sp. CCY9202 | reverse complement strand
CAGTGGCGGCGGCGGCAGCTCCGCCAGGCCGTTCAGCAGGCTGGCGGCGGACTGGAACAGGAACCGCCGCGGCCGGCCCCATCGCTCTGCGGCGGCTGGAGCCGTGAGCTGCCGCAGCGCGGCTCCCAGGGCCAGCAGGTGCTGCGGCCGCTCCGCATCCACCACCACCACCGGATTCCCCTGGAACGCCGCCAGCTTCCGCAGCAGGGCCTGGTCTCCTCCATGTCCAGCACCATCCGCCGCCGCCTCCAGCTCCCGCCAGCCGATGCGCTCCACCTGATCGGCGCGGATCCGCCCGGCGCTCTTCTCCTCCACCCAGGCCGGCAGGTCGCTGGTGCCGTAGCCGAACAGGCCATCGCGGGCGAAGGCCGTGCGGTGCACCGGTTCCCCATGCAGGAGATGCACCCCATCCACCGTGGTGCGTCCCCCCGGCAGGAAGGCGGGTGCCAGAACCGTGGCATCGAAGGGACCCAGTTCCGCCGCGATCACCTCCACCTCCAGGGGGAAATGGCTGCGCAGGGTGGAATCGCCTCGGCTCACGATCAGCCAGGCACCGATCCGGCCGGCAGCCACCGCCTCCTCCAGCAGCGGCCGCAGGCAGCGGCAGAGCTGCCGCACCCGCTGCCGCGCCGCCTCGGGATCAAGGGCGCGGGTGTTGGCCAGCAGAAACAGCAGCGGCGCGGGATGGGCCAGCGCGGCCCGCAGGGTCCCGGCGTCCCAGCGCAGCAGCAGGGGGCAGCTGTGCACCGTCTGGGATCCGGTGGGATCGTCGTCGAGCACAACGATCTTCAGGGGTGCGTCCGCCATGGCACCATCGTGCCGTGATCAGTCCTGAGCCCCACGAGCTGCCCGATCTGGTGCGGGATCTGCATCAGCGGGCCTTGCCGTGGCTGCCGGCGGGCCAGGCCAGCCGGCTGACCTGGGGGCCAGCGGTGGAGCCGGGCAGCACGGTGCTGAGCTGCCGGCGGCTGAACCGGGTGCTGGAGCACAACCCCGGCGATTTCACCATCACCGTGCAGGCCGGCACACCACTGGTGGAGGTGCAGGAGGCACTCAACCACCACCGGCAGTGGCTGGCTGTCGACTCCCCCTGGGGCCGAGGCTCGTCCGGCTCGATCGGGGGCCTGGTGGCCCGCGGCCTGGCCGGTGGCTTCCGCCACCGCTACCTCGGCATCCGCGACCAATTGATCGGCATCGGCCTGCTACGGGCCGATGGGGTAGCAGCCAGGGCCGGCGGCAAGGTCGTGAAGAACGTGGCCGGCTACGACCTGATGCGGTTGTTCTGCGGCAGCTGGGGCTCCCTCGGCCTGATCACCGAACTCACCCTGCGCACCCTGCCCCTGCCGCCCCAGCGCCGCGGGCTCTGGATCCAGGGTGATCTGGCAGCCCTGGGGCGGCTGAGCCGCTGGCTGCTGCGCTCCAGCCTCACCCCCGAGCGGGTCGACTGGTGGAGCGGCCCCCTGGCCGCCCAGGCCGGCCTGGCGGATCAACCGCTGCTGCTGCTCAGCCTGGCCAGCGTCAGCCCCCAGACCCTGGAGGAACAGATCGCCTGCCTGGGCGAGCAGGCCCTGCAGGCCGGCCCGCTGCACTGCCAGCCCCTCGATGGCGAACGGCTCGAGGCCCTGCAGGCGATCGGACAGGGCCAGACCACCGCCGAACCGGCCTGGCTGCTGCGGCTGGGTGTGAAGCCCGGACAGGCCGAGCAGCTCCTGGCTGCCCCCTGCCTGCGGCAGCTGCCCCTGGTGCTGGGCGCCGGCAGCGGACTCGGCCTGGCCTGGGCCGCACCAGACGCGTGCCTGCCCGCCTATCGGGTCGAGGAGCTGCGCCGCCTCTGCAAGGAGCTGGGCGGCTACCTCACGGTGCTGCTGCAACCAACCGGCGCCGGCCTGGCCGCCTGGGAAGACGCCCCCTCCCGCCCCCTGATCGAAGCGGTGAAGCGCCAGTTCGACCCCAGACAGCTGCTGGCCCGCGGCCGCCTGCCGGGAGTGAGGCCCCTGACTTAGGAACGGGCCGGCTGCACCACGTAGCGGCAGCGCAGCGTCTGGGAGGTGCCGGGCTCCAGCTCCAGCCGCCGCTGGGAGGCCGGATGGCCGGGCTCCAGGGCACCGCGCTCCGCCGTCCAGGGCTCCAGGCAGACCATCGCTCGCGGCGGATCGCTCCACACCACCGCCAGATCGAAAGGCGGCTCGGTCTCCAGCAGCACCTCCGGCGCGCCGCCGCCGGGGTGGAGCGTCACCGGCCCGGCGGGATGGGCCAACAGATCCACCCCGGCCGCCAGCCGGTCGAGCAGGGCCTCGGTGCTGGCCTCGGCGCCGGCCGCCTGGTCGCGGCAACGGGGCGGCAGGCCCGTGAGGCTCGCCTGCGAAAGGACCGGCACCGCCAGGTAGGGGTGCAACCCGAAGGCGAAGGGCATGGGCGGATCCAGGGGCCCACCCGTGTGGGTGACCGTGGCCTCGATCGCCAGGGCTCCCGGTTGCAACCGCAGCTCCAACGCCAGCCGGAAGGAGAAGGGATAGTGGGCTCGGGTGGTGCTGGGTCCATCCTCCAGGGTGAGGCGAACACCGCAGCCTTCCGGCAGGGGATCCAGCGTCCAGGGCAGATCGCGGGCGAAGCCATGCTGCGAAAGCGGGTAACGCCCCTGGGGCAGCACCAGTTCGTTGCCGGCCAGATTGCCGCAGATGGGAAACAGCACCGGCATCCCTCCCCGCACCGACAGGGCGGGATCGGCGAACCGTTCCGCGTCGAAGTAGAGGATCTCGCGGCCGCCCCAGGGCCCATGGCAGAGCCAGCCGGTCAGCAGGCCGCCCCGTTCGGGTACCAGGCGCAGGGCATCGCCGCTGATCGGGTCGGTGAGGAGCCAGTGGGGATAGGGCTCAGAGCACGGGCGCAGCATCCGGCCGGGGATCCGCGGGCATCCCGACCGTAGGCGGAGTCTGCGCTGCCGGCAGCGCGGCCAGCCACGCGAGCAGGGCCCGGTTCACCTGATCGGGCACCTCATCGTGGGGGCAATGGCCGGCCTCCAGCACCACCTCACTGGTGGCCGCCGGCGCGTGGCGCTGGAAGGCGGCGCGGCGACCGGCGGCGTTGATCCAGGGATCGCGGATGCCCCAGAGCAGCAGCAGCGGTGCCTCCAGCTGGGCGAACAGCTCGTCCAGCGGCTGACCGCGGGGGATGTCGAACACGGTGCGGAACACCCCGAAGGCACCGGGATCGAGCGACGGGCGCCGGATCGCTTCGACCAGCTCCTCATCGACGTTGGTGCGATCCACATACACCTGCCGCAGGGTGCGGCGGATCGTGGAGGGTCGCCGCAGATTCTCGAACAGCAGGCGCTGCAGCACCGGGCTGCGCAGCAGGGCGCCGCCGATGGTGCGGCGGGCGATCGCCCCCCAGCCGGCGGGCGGAATCTGCTCGTCGCTGAAGGGCCCGGCCGCATTCAGGAGCACCACGCCAGCGGCCTGATCCCCCAGGGCCGCTCCGGCCGCCAAGGCCGCGAATCCACCCAGGGAGTTTCCCACCAGCACGGTGGGGCGTCCGATGCGCTCCTGCACGTAGGCGCAGAGCTGGTCGCGCCAGAGGGCGCCGCCATACTCCGGCCCGGCCGGTTTGGCACTGCGGCCGAAGCCCAGCAGATCGATGGCATGCACCTCGTGGTGCTCCGCCAGCACCGGGATGTTGTGGCGCCAGTGATCGGTGGAAGCCCCGAAGCCATGCACCAGCAGGATCGCCGGCCCCAGCGGCCTGGCTGGAGAGCGGCGCAGGCAGTGGATCGCATGGCCGCGGAACGACCAGGGCGGCGGGCAGGACCGTATGGGTTCGGCCGGAGAGAACACCACGGCAAGGCGTTGGGTGGTCGATGCTAGGCAGCACCGACGGGCTCACGCTCTGCCTGTCTCTCCCCGGATTGCCTGCCCGTTGCACTCCTTCCTTGCGCCGATCCCCCTCGCCGCCGCGGTGTTCAGCCCAGGACTCGACTGGGGTGGCCTGCTGCCCGGCATCGCCCTCTGGGCCCTGGCCCTCTATCTTCCGCTCAGCCGGCCCCTGGCCCGGTTGGAGCAGGCCCTGGCGGAGGGTCCCCTGGGCGAGATGGCGCAACAGGTTCTGCTCGCCCTCAGCAGCCTGCTCCTGGCCCTGGCGGTGGGCCTGCTCACGGAACTGGGGCTGGGCTGGGCACTGGGACCCAGCTGGGCCACGAGCCTCGGTCTGATGGGCGTGCTCGCCGGCCTGTTCTGGACCCTGGCCAGCCGTCGCGATGAACCCAGATCCTGAGCTGAGGGCGAAGGCCGGGATCAGCGCCAGTCCAGCCAGGCCAGATGCGGCACGATCGCTGCGGTCGAGGCGCGGTAAGCGGCGTAATCCGGATGGATGCCGAGAAGCTGACGCTCCTCTCGGCGGGCCTTGCCGCCCAGCACGGCGACGAGGCCAAGCAGCAGGGCCAGATGTAACAGGCTGCCCAGGGCCACGGTCACGCCGAGGGAACAGAGCAACACGGCCTGATACATCGGATGGCGGCAGCGGGCGTAGGCGCCGCTGATCATCAGGGCGGCGCCGGGGATGGGATCAGGCAGGGGGCTGAGGCTGGATCCCAGCCACCAGAAGGCCTGGGCCGCCAGGGCCAGGCCCAGCACGAACAGGGCCCAGCCCAGCAGTTCCACGGGCCAGGGCCAGACCCATCCGAAACGTGCCAGCGGGGGCCAGGCCGGCAGAGCATGGGCGGCTATCAGGATCAGCTGAGCCACCAGCCACCACTCACCGCGGCGGTTATCGAGCCAGCCGCCCCAACTGAGGCCCCAGTTCCGCACGACCGGCGGCTTCTCAACCATGGGACCAGGACCGAGCTTCTGCTCGCTTGGGATTCAGGCTGGCTGCTCAGCCGGTTCTGGTTTGCCGGCGAGCACAAAGCGCAGCAGGATCGGAGCCAGGAAGGTGGTGCCGATCACCATCAACAGGATGGCTGCATCGAGGGCGGGAGTGAGCAAACCGGCCTGAGTACCGAGTCCCAGGAAGATCAGACCGACCTCTCCACGGGGCATCATGCCGATGCCCACCACCAGGCGATTGGTCTTCTCCTTGCTGAAGTAGCTCCAGCCGGAGGCCAACTTGCCAATGATCGCCACCGTGAGCAGGAAAGCTGCCACGATCAGGCCCTCGCGATTTTCAGGATTCATCGGGTTGAGCACAGAAAGATCCATGCCCGTGCCGATCAGCACAAAGAAGATGGTGGCGAACAGGGCCACCAGCGGCTTCACCGTTTCCTGGATGGCATGGGTGTGCTTGGAGCTGCTCAGGATCAGGCCGGCCGCGAACGCTCCAAGAGCTGCTTCCAGGCCGATCGCCTGGGCCGCGAAGCACGAGAGGGAGAGCACCACAAAGGAGGCCACCACCACTTCTCCAGGGGCCTTGAGCTGATCCAGCACCCAGTCGAACAGCGGAGCAGCGGTGCGGCTGAGGAACAGGGCCGCTGCCACGAACACACCAGCGGCCACCACAAGCTTGAGGATCGGGCCGATCGAGAGGGTGCCGCCACCGGCCACGGCCACCACCACCGCCAGGATGACGATGCCGAGGATGTCGTCCAGGACGGCGGCGCCGATCACCGTCTGCCCCTCGCGGGTCTTGAGGTACTTGAGTTCGCCGAACACACTGGCGGTGATGCCGATGCTCGTGGCGGTCATGGCCGCGCCGGCGAAGACCGCCGGGATCAACGGGACATGGAAGAAGTAGAGCAGGCCAGCAGTGCCGAGGGCGAAAGGCAACACAACGCCGGTCACAGCCACCGTGGTGGCCTGCATCCCCACAGCCACGAGTTCATCAAGCTCGCTTTCCAGGCCGGTGAGGAAGAGCAGGGCATAGAGACCGATCTGGGAGACGGCCGCGAGATTGGGGAAGGTCTCCGCGTAGATCTCCCGCACCTGCTCGGGGCTCACCTCAGCCAGAGAGCTGAGCAGGTTCACGCCGAAATTCCCCAGCTGCGCGTGGGTTTCGGGAGGCACGATCAGGTGCAGACCCGACACACCGATCAGCACACCGGCAACCAGCTCGCCAAGAATCGTGGGCAATTGCAGCCGCACCATCAGCTCGGCCAGGGCTCTGGCGGCCACAAAGATCACCAGGAAACGGCCGACGGCGATCAAGGTTTCCGCCACCTCCATCTGGTGGTTGCCGATCTCGATCAGCAGCGGTGGGAAAGGCATGGAAGGACTGAAGTGGCGCGACGTTAAGTCGAATACCGAGGGATGTGGGTTTGCGGATCTCTACCGGACCATCAGGGCTGGCTATGGCAGTCATCGCTACCGTCGAACCGGCTGACCTGTGTCAGGTCCTGTGGACCTCGGCCATGCCCGCCACCCGGTCGTCCTTCCCCGGCAGCCCCCCATGACCGAGCACCAGCCCCTCACTCTGCGCCTGCCGACCCCGGGCTGTTACGCCGATCCCGATCGCAGCGGCCTCACCGCTGACGACGTGTTCGACGGCATGACCGAGCACCTCTTCTACACGCTCGGCAAGCTCGCCCCCTCGGCCAGCCGCCATGACCTCTACATGGCCCTGAGCTACGCGGTGCGCGACCGGCTGATGACCCGCTACCTGGCCGGCATCGAGGCGATCGTCGCCAGTCCCGCCCGGGTGGTGGCCTATCTCTCCGCCGAGTTCCTGGTGGGCCCCCAGCTCGGCAACAACCTGCTGATGCTCGGCATCCGGGAGGAAGCCGCCGAGGCCCTGCGTCGCTTCGGCATCAACGACTTCGAAGACATCCTGGAGGTGGAGGAGGAGCCAGGCCTCGGCAACGGTGGCCTCGGCCGCCTGGCGGCCTGCTTCCTCGAATCGCTCGCCTCCCTGGAGATTCCCGCCACCGGCTACGGCATTCGCTACGAATTCGGCATCTTCGACCAGCTCATCCGAGATGGCTGGCAGGTCGAAATCACCGACAAATGGCTCAAGGGCGGCTGGCCCTGGGAGATTCCCCATCCCGATCAGGCCTGCTTCGTCGGTTTCGGTGGCCACACCGAGAACTACCGCGACACCAACGGCTGCCTCCGGGTCCGCTGGGTGCCCGAGGAAACCGCGATCGGCGTCCCCCACGATGTTCCCGTTCTGGGTTATCGCGTCAACACCTGCGATCGCCTGCGTCTCTGGCGCGCCGAAGCCACTGAGACCTTCGATTTCTACGCTTTCAACATCGGCGACTATTACGGGGCCGTGGAGGAGAAGGTCGGTTCAGAGAATCTCTCCAAGGTGCTCTATCCCAACGACGGCACCGATGAGGGCCGCCGTCTTCGCTTGAAACAGCAGCACTTCTTTGTCAGCTGCTCCCTGCAGGACATGCTGCGCTCCCTTGAGGTCCGCGCCATTCCTATCCAGGAGTTTCCCTCCCACTGGGCCGTGCAGCTCAATGACACCCATCCCGCCATCGCCGTGGCGGAGCTGATGCGCCTGCTGCTGGATGAGAAGCATCTCGAGTGGGAAGAGGCCTGGCGCATCACCAGCCAGTCGTTGTCCTATACCAACCACACCCTCTTGCCGGAGGCCCTGGAGAAATGGGGCATTGAACTGTTTGGTTCGCTTCTGCCCCGCCACCTTCAACTGATCTACGAGATCAACCGCCGCTTCATTCAGCAGGTGCGCCTGCGCTATCCCGGCGACAATGAAATCCTTCGCCGAGTTTCGATCATCGACGAGGATGGTCCCAAGGCCGTGCGCATGGCCCATCTCGCCACGGTGGCCTCCCACCACGTCAATGGCGTGGCAAAGTTGCACAGCAGTCTGGTGAAGACCCAGCTGTTCCCGGATTTCGCTGCCCTCTGGCCCGAGAAGTTCACCAATGTCACCAATGGCGTCACCCCACGACGCTGGGTGGCGCTCTCCAATCCCCTGCTCTCGGGTCTGATCACCGAGGCGATTGGCGAAGGCTGGATCCGTGACTTCAGCCGTATCCAGGAGCTCGAGGCCTTTTCGGGCGACGCCGGCTTCCTGGAGCGCTGGGGTGCAACCAAGCTGGCGGTGAAACATCACCTGGCTAATTATATTCACCGCCACACAGGAGTGCTGGTGGATCCAGCCTCTATGTTCGACGTGCAGGTGAAGCGAATTCATGAGTACAAGCGCCAGCATCTCAATGCTCTGCAGGTGATTGCTCTGTATCTGCGCATCAAGAACGGCACCGCTGGGGGCGAGGCTCCGCGCACTGTCATCTTCGGTGGCAAGGCGGCGCCGGGCTACTACATGGCAAAGCTGATCATCCGCTTCCTCAGCGCCATTGCTGAGACTGTGAATGCCGATCCCGACATGCAGGGACGTCTGCGGGTGATCTTCCTGCCCAATTACAATGTTAAGCTTGGCGAAAAGGTCTATCCAGCCGCTGATCTTTCCGAGCAGATCTCCACCGCTGGCAAGGAAGCTTCTGGTACTGGCAATATGAAATTCGCCATGAATGGTGCCCTGACGATCGGCACCTTGGATGGCGCCAATGTGGAAATTCGCGAGCGTGTTGGGGCTGCAAACTTCTTCCTTTTCGGCAAGACCACCGAGGACCTGGCCGATCTTCATGAACGTGGCTACCGCCCCTGGGAGCTGGTGAACGACATTGCCGAACTGCCTGAAGTTCTGCGTCTCGTGGAGCAGGGGCACTTCAGCAGCGGTGACACCGACCTGTTCCGCCCCTTGCTGCAGAATCTCACCGGTCGCGATCCTTTCTTCGTGCTCGCTGACTTTGACGCTTACCTCAAGGCCCAGGCTGCGGTGAGCCAGGCTTGGTCTGATCCAGGCGGCTGGAACCGCATGGCCCTGCTCAATGTGGCCCGTAGCGGCTATTTCTCTTCGGATCGCTCTGTTGATGAATATGCCGAAAAGATCTGGAAAGCGCAGCCTTTTCCAGTCAGAATCAGCTGTGAACTGGACTGAACGCCTGGAGCCAAGCAGAATCCTGTCGCTCAGCCCCGGTGGTCGGGCAGGTCGGGGGTCTGATGAAGCAAACGATTCAGCCGCAGCCGATCGGCATTGAGCGGGTCTGGAGCCAGCTCACCGGCCAGTTCGCGGAACTTGCGCTCCACCTCCTCAGGTACGCGCACATCAAAGATGCGCTCCATGAGGGCCTCAATCGAGAACAGATGGGCATTGATGTTCTCCAGATCAGCCATGGCCTGCTGGATGGCTTCGTTTTCGGCCACTGGTGCTGTGCCACCACCAGCCTCAACGGCCGGGGCCACAGGGGGCTCCAGATCGCCGTATTGCTTCTGAAGGTCTTCGAGCACCCGGCCCGCCAGGGTGCGGAACGACTGCAGGGCCGCCCAGTTCAGCTCCTGCTGCTGGCGCAGGGTTGGATTCTCGCGGATCAATCGGTCGTGTTCCCGATAGAAACGCTGGCAATCAGGGCATTGGCAGGGCTCGTCCGGCACCGCACTCCCCAGGTCTCATCAACGCCCATCATGGCACTGCACCGCCAAAGCGGACGAGTCCAGCCTGGAAGCAGGCTCAGGCCGAGGGCAGTTCCCCAGCACCCCAGTCCCCCAGGGGGCCGTCGTCGATCTCGAGATCGGCCATACCGGGCAGCGGAATCTCGATCGACGACACCACGTGGATCACGTCGCGCAGCCGCATTGAATCAGCGAACCAACCCATCGCCTGCTCCACATCACCGCGGCGCTCGGCATCAGTGGCCTGGTCTTCATGGGCCTCGGCCAGTAACGCCAGCCAGCAGAGGCAGCGAGCCTGCACGATCGAGAGATCCAGCTCGTCGGGTTGGGAAGCGGCGATCCTTTCGCTTTCCTGCTGTACGAGAAGGCGCAGGCGCAGGTCGTGGAGCTGGGTCATGGGTGCGACGCACGACTCAGAACACGCTAGCCCCGGTGCCAGGAAACATCCAGTGCGCTACCTGTAGTGGTTGCTACGACTGATGCAGGCAGCGCTGGTGGCGGCGCCACTGCCTCGAACTGAGTTCCTCTCGATGCGCTGCGCCAAGGGGTGGACCCGCTTCCGAACGCTGGCCGTCCTGGCGATCCTGAAGCTGGACTTGGGATACGCGTGAATGACCGGGCCAGAGCTTTCCCGCCCCCTGATGGCGGCCCTGGCCTGTGCCCTCGGCTGGCTGGGGTGGAGTGTGGTGATCGGGTGGATCGGGCACCGCCTGCCCCTGTCGCTGCTGCGCCAAGACAATCTTCTGACCCGGCCCCGCCCCTGGGGGGAAATGGCTGGAACGTACGAGAAGCGGCTGGGAATTCGGCACTGGAAAGGCTGGCTGCCTGATGCGGGCAACGCGTTTCCGGGGGGGGTTCGCAAGGCCAGCCTGGTGAGCCGCGATCCGCTTCGGCTGGAGCGCCTGATCGCCGAAACCCGCCGTGCCGAACTGGTGCACCTGAGCGTGTGGCCCTTCTGGCTGGCCACGCTGGGCTGGATGCCGCCCTGGGGGGTCCTGATCAATCTGCTGTTCGCTACCGCGTTCAACCTTCCCTGCATCTGGTTGCAGCGGTTCAATCGCCTGCGTCTTCAGAACGCCCTGGCGCATGTCGCTCGGACCTCTGAGAGCCCCTTCAGGCCTTAAAACGGAAGATCTCTGCACCATTGCATTGCCTGTCCAATGGCCTGATCAAGCTGTTCGATGACTCTGCGCCAGGCCGGCCTGTGCTGACACTCACCCATCAGGCTCCGCCCGCCGACCCAGGGAAGAACAGAGAGCATGGGCAGCCGGAAGATTGGCGGCGGCCCATTGACCCTCTGGGAAGGCATCGTGATGCACAAGATAGCCCCCCTGTTCGTTCCGAACAATCGAGCAGCGTTCGTACATCGCCACCAGAAAACCGCAGCTAGATCCCTCCGCTCCGCTCTGGTTCGTCGTGTTGCGAGCCATGGCGATCACAACCTTTTTGTCTACAATCGGACCGACAAACCAGGAGCTGGCACAGGCGGGTCATTTCTTCATGCCCACCGCCACGCTGATCAGGTGCGAGGGCGCAGGGATGAGAGGCGATCCAGACGCAGTTGATGGTCCTGGCTGGTGAGGCTGCGGTAGCCCAGCAAGACCACCCCGAACACCCCGAGCGCAGTGGCGGCGGAGATCATGAACAGGATGACGATCTGGTAGCGAACGGCGGCCGCAGGGGCCGCACCTTCCAGGATCTGACCTGTCATCATGCCGGGCAGGCTGACCAGGCCCATCACCATCATTGAATTGATCGTGGGGATCATGGCGATGCGAATCGCATCCCGCACCACCGCGTTGCAGGCCTCCCAGCGGGTGCCACCCAGGGCCAGCCAGGCCTCCACCTGTTCCCGCTGGCTCAGCAGCCCCTCCATGAGGCGATCCAGGCCGAGGGAGATGCCGTTGAGGGTATTGCCCAGCACCATGCCCAGCAGAGGAATCAGGTACTGGGGCGTGAACCAGGGCTCAGGCTGGATGATCGCCACGATCGCCAGACCGGTGACCAGGGCCGAGGAGCCCATCACAGAAACCAGGCTGTTGCGATAGATCCCGGCGAAGCGCCGCCGTGTGCGCTGCACAGCCGAGATGCCGGCGATCAGGGCCATGACCAGAGCCAGCAACAGGATGGCCGGCGCATTGTCCTGGTGGAACAGCCACTCCAGCACCGATCCCACCAGGAGCAGCTGAACCACCATGCGGGTGGAGGCGATCAGCAGCGTGCGGCCCAGGCCCAGCCGTAGAAAGGCGGACAGGGCCACATTGACCAGGATCAGCAGGGTCGCCAGGGCGAGGCGGCCGTCGCTGATGCTGAGGGCTCCGGTGGTGATCGGCGTCATACGGTCAGATCCAGGCGGCGATTCCCGAAGCGGCGCAGCTGGTCGCCGTCGTGACTGGTGATCATGCAGGCCCGATCGCCCCCCTCCAGCCAGCCGGCCAGCAGGCTCTCCACCGCCTCCGTGGAGGCCGGATCCAGGGAGGCGGTGGGCTCATCGAGCAGAAGGATGTCGGGCTCGAGCTGCAAGGCACGCAGCAGATTGAGCAACTGTCCTTCACCTCCGGAGAGCCGCTCGGCGTCCAGGTCGAGAAAGGCCCTGTCACGTCCCAGGGTCTCCAACCAGCCCTCGAGGATGTCGGGCCGCCAGCGGCGTTCCTGATGGACGGCCAGCTGAAACACGGCCTGGAGGTTGTCTCGAACCGTGCCAGGGAACAGCACCGGCCGCTGGGCCAGATAGATCAGGCAAGATCGCCACACGGGCAGGCCCCAGGCAACAGGAGTGCGGCCCCGCAGCCAGAGCCTGCCCTGCTGCAGCGGATCCAGCAGGGCCAGGCTGCGCAGCAGCAGGGTCTTGCCGGCACCGGAAGGCGCCACCAGGGCCAGGCGATCACCGGGCTGCAGCTCCAGCTCCAGATCCCGCCAGAGCCAGCGTGAGCCCAGCTGGTGGAACAGCCCCTCTGCCCGCAGGAGCAAGGTGTCGTCCGTTCCCATGCCCCGTCCTGCTGGGTGGTGATGCGCCGGCCGCAACCCCTCGATGCTCGCGCCTGAGGATGGGTGGGTCACCCGTCCGTCCGCAGGGTTGCAGCCCCGCTGGAGCAGGCCACGATCGGGGCCGCGCGAACCGCCAGCATCACGCCCAGCAGGACCAGCCCCGTGCCCAGCAGCACCGGCGGGCCCAGCGGTTCCGCCAGCACCACCGCCGCACTGACGACTGAAACGGCAATGGTCAGGGATCCGACGATGGCCACGGTGGCCACGCTGAAGCGTTGGTAGCAGAGGCGCAGGCTCCACTCACTGCCCAGCACCACCGTGAGGGCATACAGCCCGATCACCCCCGCCACCCACCACAGCTGCAGATGCATGAAGTGCTCCGGGCCGTAGAGCACCAGACCGATTCCCAGAAAGATCGACGCCGCCAGCAACGACGGCAGACCGGTGGTGAGGCCGATGCCGAGGCCTTCCCGGCCCAGCTGCCTGGCCGTGACAGCACTGCAAGAGAAGCCTCCCACACCCACAATCCCCCAGGCCAGGCCCGACACCCGGCCCATCGCCATCGCTGCCCCGCTGCCCAGGGAGGCCAGGACCAGCCCAAGGGCGATCACTCCGGTGGTGAGCCAGAAGCGGCGGGGCAGCGGCTCGCCCAGCCACAGCACCGACAGCAGCGCCGAAGCCGGCAGCACCAAAGTGAACACCAGGGTCTTCTCGATCACCGCCAGGGCCTCGATGGCCATGTAGCTGCCGAGGGGCCCCACCAGGCTCCCAGCCAGCATGTCGAGACCGAGAAGCTGCCACTGGCGCCGCTCCAGCCGGGGCAACTGCTGGCGGAGAGTCTGGTGGTCGGCCACCACCAGACTGGTGCCCACCACCACCAGGGCGAAGAAGAACAGGTTGCAGGCACTGATCGTGTTGAGGCCATCCACCGGATGGCGGGCGCCTTGGATCTGCAGCGCCCGCACGATGGTGCTCTCGAGACCCTTCAGCACGACATAGGCCAGCAGTGCCACCATGGCGATGCGGTCCACAAGCAGCCCCAAGCATCGTGCCGGTGGCAGCAGCCAGCAACCGACTTCTCGGTAGCCTCACCGCCATCGCCCTGACCAGCTGGGATGGGGTGGCGGCGGTCATGGCGGCACATCGAATCCCGGCATGTGAGCTTCTATGAAAGTTCCGGCTTGCTGCTGGCGGCGGCGGTGCAGGGCAACCAGACGCTTGCCCTGATCGTGGAGCTCAGCGGGGAAGGAGAAACCTGGTTGGATGTGCTGCGCTTTCAGCTGGAGCCAGGGTCTGACGGCCAGATCCTGGTGGATCGGACCTCCAGGACGCCGATCAAACGCCGGCGCTGCCGAAGCTGACACCGTCGCCGGCCTCATGGATCCCCGGCGCAGGCGCTGACTGGAGGTGCAGGGTCGGTGGGGTGGATTCAAGGCGCCAGAGCTGGCGATGGGGGCGGAGCAGCTCCTGTCCCACGATGGCCTTCACCCCCAGGGACTGGAACACCGGGTTGGTCGTGAGGATGACCTGCACCGGTGCGGCTGGCCTCCGGCCGGTGAGGCTGGGCCCCTGAACCCGCGTCATGCTGGCCGGTTGCTCGCCGCAGAAGCCCGCTACACGCAGAGTCTGACTGGGTCCGAGGGCCGGCAGCACCCCTGCCAGCTCCGGCGAAACGAACAACCCTTCGGCGCCGGTGTCGGCCAGGGCCTCCACCATGCCGGCGCGACTGCCGGTGGCCAGGGACAGCAGCGGCACGCCGCGGTGCCAGCGGAGGGGGATCGTTGCCTCGCCTTCGGCCCCGGAACTCCTGGGCGACGCCTGATCATCTGAGGCCCGGTCCGCGGCTTGCAGGGCACGGCGGCCGAAGGCCATGACGCCGCCGAGGGGATCGATCCAGAGCGGCAACTGGCGCAGCTGCGGAGCCCCCAGCACGCCGTCCACGTCCGGCGGCAGGCCACCGACCGGCAGCACCAGAGCCTCGACGCCGCTGAGGCTGAGAAGTCCCCCTGCCTTGAGAGTCTGCGTCAACAGGTTCAGCGGCGGCAGGGACGTGCGCCGCGGCCTCAGAGTGTCGCAACCCTTGCCGGCACCGGCAAGGCCGAAGTCGGCTGGTGGGATGGGGGTGCTGGGCCACCGAGCCTGCCAGGATTCCGGGCTTCAGCGCAGGGCCCTGGAGCTGGATCAGGGCCGCAATCGCCCCCAGCAACGAGGCCAGGCCCGCCGCCGGCAGCATCACCGGCGGCCCTGCACGATCACTGGCGGGGTGCCGCCTGAGGCACCGGGCAGGGCCGGCACCACGGAGGTCTGCCCGTCCCACTTGTCGAGGAAGAGCTTGTAGAGCACCTGGTCATCCAGGCTCTTGTTGAGGATCTCGTAGCGGAGGGCCTCCTGCTCGGCGATCTTCACCTCGGTCTGGGAGCGCAGCAGCCGCTGATCCGCGATCTGCTTCTGCTCGATGGCGGCGCGGTATTCCTCGGCGATCTGCAGGCCGGTGAGATCCAGGCCCTGCACCGTCACGTAATCGAACTTCTTCAGTTCCTCCGCCACCTTGTCCTGTACCAGTTCGGAGATGCTGTTCCACTCGGTGGCGATCGTGACCAGCTCGTACTGGGAGAACACCGACTTGAGCGCCTTCAGCAGCGAGGGCTGAATCACCCGCGGGTAGATCTGCTGATTGTCGGTGGCGATCGTTTCGAACACCCGGCCCGCTTCGCTGGGTCGGATCGCGTACTTCATCGTGGCCGTGGCCTCGATCACCTGCAGGTCTTTGGTCAGGGTGGAGAACTGCTCCGGTCTCACCTGGGTGCGCACATCAAAGAACGACGTGGCCTGAATCAAGGGAATCTTCAGGTTGGGGCCGGGTCGTCGCTCCCCGCCGGTCACCCGGCCCAGAGTCGTCACCACGGCCACGTTGCCGGCGGGAACGATGAAAATCGTCTGGCTCAGGAGGATCAGCAGGGCCACAATCCCCGCCACGACCAGCTGAAGTGCTGTGCCGAACCCATCACCACCGGCCGGTCGCATGGAACCTTGCATGAAGACCTTGATTGCCTGGGTGAACGCAAACCCTAGGCAGCCGGAGAGGGCGGTCCCGGCATGGCGGCAGCCCACAATCACGGCGGGCCAGGTCCTGGACGGGGCTGGCGGGACTCGAACCCACGACCTACGGTTTAGGAAACCGTCGCTCTATCCGGCTGAGCTACAGCCCCAGGGGGGTGACCTGGGAGCTCCATTATCGACATCGCCCCCTGACATGGCTGTGCCTACAGTCGCTGAAGAAAGCAGGCGAGGTGGTCGCGATCGGAGACGCTGTGCCTTTCGGGGTGCGGTGGCGTCCGGTTGAGGAAAGTCCGGGCTCCCCAATGGCCAGGCTTGCTGGGTAACGCCCAGTGCGGGTGACCGTGAGGAGAGTGCCACAGAAACACACCGCCGATGGCCGGTCACCGGGGCAACCCGGCCCGTGCACAGGTAAGGGTGCAAAGGTGCGGTAAGAGCGCACCAGCAGCATCGAGAGGTGCTGGCTCGGTAAACCCCGGCTGGGAGCAAGGCCCAGGGACAACGGTTGGCCATGGCACCCGTCCCGCCCCCAATGCGCCGCTCGAGGCCGCCGGTAACGGCGGTCCCAGACAGATGATCACCCTCCTCGCCCCCGGGCGGTGGAGAACAGAACCCGGCTTATGTCCTGCTTTCTGCCCTTTTCAACACTTTCCTCCAGGTCCTGAGCGCCACGCATGCCTGCGAAGCCCCGGCCGCCTGCCCCGCCGTCGCTCCCGCTGCACCGCCAGAAGCAGCTTCTCGCCTTCCTGCGTCAGCTCGAGCTCGACCCCACCGCTCCCGGTGGACCCGGAGACGATGCCGCCACGCTGGCCCCGATCGATGAAGCCCTGACCCACACCTCCGCCGGTCTGGCGTATCACCACGAGCGGCTGGAGTTTCTCGGTGATGCAGTGCTGCGACTGGCGGCGGCGGAATATCTGCAGCGGGAGCATCCCGATCTGAGCGTGGGTCAGTGCTCAGCCTTGCGCGCCCAGCTGGTGAGCGACCGCTGGCTGGCGGAGCTGGGGGAGCGCTGCGGCCTGGAGGATGTGGTGCGGATCGGCGCCATGGCCGAGGGCGACCTCGCCGGCCGCCGCACCGTCCTGGCCGAAACCTGCGAGGCCCTGATCGGTGGCCTCTACGAAAGCTGGGGAGGGAGTCTTGAGCCTGTGCATCTCTGGCTGGATTCCCACTGGCGGCACACCACTGCTGCGCTGCTTGCTGATCCGGATCAGCACAACTGGAAATCGGCCCTGCAGGAATGGAGCCAGGGCCAGTCCCTGGGCTTGCCCGTCTACCAGTGCCAGGAGCGCAGCCGCCGCCACGCAGACCCACGGCGGTTTGTGTGCCGCGTCAGCCTCGCTGGCTCCACCGCCACCAATGGGGCGGAGGAATCCCTGGGTGAAGGCTGGGGGGGCTCCCGTCGTGAAGCTGAGCAACAGGCCGCCAGGGCCGCTCTGCAGCACATTCGCAGGCAACAGTGCTGAAAGCACTGCCCGCAGGACAGTCAGTGCACGACGCGCAGCGTCAGCAAGGGAGGCACAGGCAAAATGGAAACGTCACTCCTGAGCCAGGGCAGTCAGCGGCATGGTCACGAGCTTGTCCCAGTTGCCGCCTTCAAACAGCACCGCCGCCCGGCTGCCGCTGATCCGCTGCACAAAGCCTCGGTAACCGTTGTAGATCGAGCGGGCGTCGTTCACCACCACAGTGGAGCCGGGCAGGATCGGAAGGTCAGCCATGGAAGAAGCCCGGAGCGGGCCGGCGCGTGGCGTCATTATCGGGGGTTCGGGGGCAGGACACAGGCGATGAGCGAAACCGAGCTGCTCGTGGTGGGCCGGGTGGTGGCCGCCCAGGGCCTGCAGGGGGAGGTGCGGGTGCTGCCCCTGAGCGATTTCCCGGAGCGGTTCACCCGCCCCGGTGCCCGCTGGATGAAGGGTCGCCAGGGCCCACCGCGGCAACTGGTGCTGCAGCGGGGCCGGCAGCTGCCGGGCAAGGAGCTGTTTGTGGTGTGCTTTGAGGGCATCAACAGCCGCGAGGCGGCTGAGGCGCTGGTGGGCGACGAGATGCTGGTGCCCGCCAGCGACCGCCCGCCGCTGGCCGATGGTGAGTTCCATGTGCTCGATCTGGTGGGGCTGGAGGTGCGGCTGCTGCCGGACGGGGAGGTGATCGGCACCGTGCGCGACCTGATCCATGCCGGCAATGACCTGCTGGAGGTGGAACGCACCGCTGGCGGAGACTCGGCGTCCCGCTCCCTCCTGATTCCGTTTGTGGAGGCGATCGTTCCGGAGGTGAACCTCACCGAAGGCTGGATCGGCCTGACCCCGCCCCCCGGCCTGCTCGATCTCTGAGGCGACACCTCATGAGGCTTCAGGGTTGATGCCTCCCCGGTGGCCTCAGGGTTGCCTGAAAGTCACTCCAACCTCGCTCCCGCGAGCTGAACCCCGCCCAACGTCAGCATCCCTCTGATGTCGTAAGCCAGTTCCCGGAGCCCCCGTCGGATCGAGCGGTAGCCGCCGCGCCG